>DAITOW010000072.1:0-11099 GCA_036833965.1 Oleiphilaceae bacterium | reverse complement strand
TTACTGGGCTTTTCGACGAGCTTGAATCTTACAACTCTAAATTTTTGGCGGAGATAGCTCCTCTCGTAACTCCGCTTGTCATGAGTTTGCGTGATGAAAATCTAAACGCATTCGAAGCATACATTGATGAGAAGACAGGAGACTGGTTTGAATCTCTAGAGACTGAGGAAGACAAGCGGGACTCGCGCGTCGAGAGGTTGGAAAAGTGGTTTGGTGATCTGACCGATGCCCAAGTTGCAATCGTCAGAAAGCATGTTGTTCTTTACCCTGATGAGCGCGCCCTTCGGCTGGAAAACACGGGGCACTGGGTGCACTTGTTTGTTGATAGCGTGAAGAATGCTCGGAAGAACGAGATTGAAAATTGGCTTCGTGAACCATCCGTTTGGTGGACGACCGACTATACCGAATTGCGCAGTAAAAACCGGCAGCAAATCACACTGATTTTAAATGAACTTGTTCCAACGCTCTCTGAAAGGCAGGCCAATAGAGCGGCGAGTGAACTACAAGATTGGATCGATGAGCTTAGAGACGTTACGAGTAAGTGAATCTGATGCTTGTATTCTCTCCTTGAAAAGCCGAAGCCGGGGGAATAATCCAAAAAAGTTCAAAATACACTTGACCCGACGCGCTGCGCTCTATAAGATTCGCGCCGTGTTGAGGGAGGGCGATTCGGTCGCTAACAAATATCATTCAGCACCTTGAGCCTGAAACCAGTCAGGAACAAGCAAAAAGTTTTGATGCGGGGTGGAGCAGCCTGGTAGCTCGTCGGGCTCATAACCCGAAGGTCGTCGGTTCAAATCCGGCCCCCGCTACCAAATAAAGAAAGGCAAATCAGTAACTTACTGGTTTGCCTTTTTTCATTTCTGCCCTTCAAAATGGGGGGATTACAGCATATCTTATGGGGCTGGAAATTATTTAGATTTCTCACACACTATAGTCTTGTACCAATAAATAGACATATTATTTCTTTGCTAATAATATGTATGAATATTGGTACATTATTAGGTGTTTATATGGAATCTTGGCGTATTGTTCTTGGCAAGGAGTTACGTAATGTGCGCAAGGAGAATGGCTGGACGCAATCGGACGTTTCTGCAAAAGCAGGTATTAAGCGTGCTGTTGTATCGGAGATTGAGAATGGGAAATTCTTGGGTGCGATTTCTACGCTTGATCGTTACCTAACGCTAGCTCGTGTTGATCTCAAGCCACAACGTCTAGGCTTTGATTTGCCTCAGCTTGAGTCGTTAGACGATATATTCAAGGACGATGATGATTAATTTACCAGAGAAAATAAGAGAAGTATCCGTACTATCGTTTGGTAGACCTAGTGGTGAGTTATCCCAACCCTCCCATTACCAGTTTCAATATAGTGAGCCCGCAGCGCCAGTTTCTTTGACGATGAATGTTCGCACGGAGCCGTTTAATTCTGGTGCCATTCATCCGGTGTTTGCGCAGAATTTGCCGGAGGGTTACGTGCGGCGATATATCAGCGAGAAGCTTGAACGACATGCCAAGGTAAATGATCTTTATCTGCTGGCTTTGCAGCAGAGAAAAGGTGTTGGGCATTTGTCTTATGTATCTGAGATTCCGGAGCAGCGGGTTGAGCAGTTGAGTCTTGATGAGATACTGACCTGGCATGACAAAGAGCCGATCTTTCCTCAGTTGTTGAATAAATACTATTTAGGCGGTTTCGCGTCTGGTGTTCAGCCAAAGGTATTGCTCAATAACGTAAAACTGTCGGTCAATCAGCAAGACCTTATCGTCAAGACCTTTGATGATGAGTTTCCGGATCTTACCGTCAATGAGTTTGTATGTATGTCTGCAGCGAGAGCAGCAGGGCTCAATCCGCCAGACTTTTGGTTGTCCGATGATCGCACTTCTTTCGTGATTGCACGCTTCGATACTTCAGGTGACGATCGTTTGGGTGTTGAGGATTTTTCAACGCTGACGGGAAAGGAAAAGTATCACGGAACGTATGAGCATGTTTTAAAAGTGGTTGAGCTTTTTACGCGTTCGTCAGAAGAAGTGGCTCGCGCTTATCGTTATGTTGTGTTTAGCGTGTTGATTGGCAATGGCGATGCGCATCTGAAAAACTTTGCACTGCAATACGATGAGGGGCGAACCCGCATTCAGCTTACGCCACCCTACGATATTACGCATACCCTTATTTACAACCATATTGATAACAATATGGCCCTGAAGCTTGGCGGTGCAAAGTCGTTTCCTAGCCGATCCGCGCTTATAAAGCTGGGTCGGACGTTTGGCGTTAAAAAGCCGGATCAGATCATTGATGAAATGGGGCAATCTATTCTGGATTATCTGGAAAAGTCTGATGAGGTTAAGCTGATGGACGGGTTAAGAGCATCTATTGAGAAGTCTGTTAGTCATGCGTGTGCGCTCGACAATACTGCGAAAGCGTATCGACATGATAAACGTCGAAAGTATGATTTTGAGTCAAAGAACGATTAGTTCTCGCTGAACGTGCCCACTTAACTTAAAAAGAAAGTGTGACAATCTAGCTGTTTGTGATTTAGTGTCTTCCTCGAGCTGACTATAAGATGTCACACTTATAGAATAATAAAGTAATCTAAAACAATGGGTTACGTATTTATTATTTTGTGTTGGTAGATTTATGCCCTTTTAAATCCTTCAAAACTTTCGTCATCATAACCCGATTCAAAAAGCCGTTGTGACGAAATGTGGCAGATTTTGTGACAACGATCCCTAAGCTGAATTATTTCTTCAAAACTTAATGACCTTCGACCAGATCTTAAACGATTTATCGAGCTGTCGTTTGTCTTAGAAAAAAGCGCTGCTAGGTTTCATATACAGCCCAAAGAACGGAAATCTTTAAAATGCAAAAGCTCACGGTATTGTTTGTAGCGCTATTTCTAGCAAGTTGCGCCACCATACTTAGCGACACCTCCGAAACGATCACGATTACCACAACGCCAAGTGATGCGAAGATCTTTGTTGATGAGCGCTTTTTAGGTTCTGGAACCGCCAGTTTTGTAGCGAAGCGGGGGGGAGCTAACCCCAGAGTGAAAATATCACGAGACGGTTACACGACAGAGACGTTTAAACTTTCCAAATCGTTTAACAAAACAACCATCCTGAATACGACGACTATCACCTTTTACATTACCGATGCTGTAACAGGGGCAATGTTTGAATATGATCAAAATAGCTTCCATGTTCAGCTTATCCCTATGGGGCAAAGTACAAGCTCGAATAACAATAAAGCGAGCTATGCGTTGGAACGCTACATACTCGTAAATTTCGACCTTATCAAACGCGATCTCCTCCGGGGGCATGGTGAATATTACGCTGCTCTGATTGAACTCGCGCCCGATCCGTCGAAAGGTTCACAGATAATCAGAGAAAATAGAGAATATCTGGCGTCAGCTAAAGACCCTCACGAGCTTTACGAGACGCTCGCTGAGCTGTTCTATCCTGAATAGGGAAATCAATGAAACCATCGCTTATCGGCACAACCATTTGTTGTGCCGACTTCGCACTCAAATTTTCCCTGACCTTTCCCTAAGCTGTCTGCTTTACCTTTCCTAAGGCACGACTTAAAAGCTTTCGTCTAAAATATAAATGTGGCGCGGGTAAATGTAGTGCCTGTCGAGTTTGTCAGGCATTTGCGCTGGAATACATTTTCAGAATCCACCGAAAAAAGGGATAAGCATGTTTCGTGGAGTGAAGATTAACGTCGTTTTTGTCGTATTTATTGGTGTTGCGATCTTTCTGTTAGCGGGTTGTACAACAAGGCCTGTCGGTCATGCGATCTCGGTTTCAGACCCGATGAGCCCGCCTAAAACCCTGGCGTTTCCGGAAACCGTGAAAAACGTCAGTTTTTCCAAAGGCGGGATTGTGTCAGTCACCCTTGCCAGTGAACGCAAAATCCATATCAACAGCGCAACCGGTGAAAAAATGCTTGATGGTGGGTACGAGCTTGTTCACGACAATCCGAGTCCGGTGTTTCTGCTAACTCAGAACGGTATTTCTTATCTGGTCGGGACGAATTCTCATGGGGAAAAGGTGTGGCAGGAACGACTAAGCAAAGGGATACAAAGCCAACAGGCTCTGCCTGGGGGGCGGGTTCTTGCGATGTCCCTAGAGGGCAGCAATATTTACTTGGTGTGCCTGAATGTCAAAAGCGGGAAGGCGATCTGGAAAACTACCTACTCCCTTGCAGGTAAGAGCAGCGATGCCAAGTTTTATTCGCTGTTGGAGGCGGATAGATATAGCTTGTTGATCGATAACACCATTTTTAATGTGTCCATAAAAGATGGCCATCTTTTATCAAAAACAAAGATCGGCGATGTGAATATGGAGCAGGTGAGGGTATTTGGTAACTTCGGTCGAGTCGATGCGCTTGTGGATGATTCATATTTGTATATTGTTGACCCGCGTAAAAAGGGCATCCAGGTCAAATACCCCTTGCCTGCGCCGATCGTCTATCAGGTCAGGGCATACAAAAATCAGATGCTTATTGCTTACCGGATAAGCAATGCCCAGACAGGAAGGTACGAACTGAAACTTGATTCTGTTGATATTGGGTCGGGTGCCCTCAATTGGTCTTTGACGGAGGGGGTGAGCGGTATAGAGCACTGGACACAAGGCTTTGTTGTTCGGGGCGACAAGCTCTATGCCGACTATGATTCAAGTGTGTACGAGGTTGAGCTCGATTCGGGCAAGGTTAGCAAGAGCTTTGATTTGGATATCGACTACTTAAAGTATTCGGCGAAATTTCGAAGGAATGATCAACTGGTTTTTATTGGCAGTGAGTGCGTAGCATCGGTTGGGATGAACTCAGGTAAGACTGCGTGGGAGAAATGCCTCTATACTCAAAAAGCGGCGATTGATTTGCAAAATATGTGGGTGGCAGGCCTCGGTGGTGCTACCCAGTCGCTGGCCAGATCTGCAGAAGGATTGAATCAGTTTGATCCCTATGGGCAAAATCTTTCAAAAGGCTCCAAAGCGTACTCCAGTACCATGCTCGCTCTCGCGGTTAGCGATTTGGGTATGGAATTAGCTTCAGGCATACCCTCGGGGGATGGTTATGTAGTTGATGGAGATTATCTGCTTTACAACACTGCACCGGAAATGACACTCGGTTATAACAATTTTCTCAAGCCTATTCCCACGCGGGTTGATCTGGTTAGCGGGAGTTTGACTTACTTTGACGGGGTTGAGACAAACACACAAACGGCTATGGGTCATGCGATCACAAATTCCGCTTTACGAAAAACGGTGGTCTGGTATTCACAAGCCAGTCCCCTGCGCTCAGACAGACTAAGCGAGATAGATATTTATACCTTGCCGGCAGAATTTTTTTCAGGGAATACTGCCAATAATGGTGTTAGTACTAATGATAATCGCGGGGTAGTGATCGCAAACAGTTTGAATGTTCGCGCTGAGCCGGGGGCTCAATCGGATGTTGTTGGAAAGCTGAATAAGTCTGACGTTGTTTTATTATTGGAGAGAACTCCGGACGGATGGTTAAGGGTGGAGTTTCATAGTGGTAGGCAAGGATGGGTCAGCAGTAAATATATAAGGGCTGGGCAATAGCAAGCAGCGTTAAATAAAAGGTCTGATCTTCTTCAGGCGAGATTTTATACATTAACAACAGGTTCGAAGTGCATGGCAAAGACGACTTTATTGTCCCCCGGAGATAGCTTTTTTCTATTGATAGAGAGTGATAATACGCCAAGCCAAATAGGTGTTTTGGCGCGAATGAAGCTTCCCAAGGGAAAAGACAAAACCTTTATTTTGAAGATGGTCGAAGGGTTTCGGAAGCATCAGCCAACCCTGGAACCTTTTAATCTTAAGCTGGCCGAGCGCACGGCTACTAATCCAATGTATGCCTGGGAAAAAGTCAGCAATATTGATATCGACTATCACCTCCGGCATTCAGCCTTGCCTCAGCCTGGCGGGGAACGTGAGTTAGCGGTACTCATTTCCCGGCTGCACAGTATACCTCTGGATCATCGTCGCCCCATGTGGGAGTTCCATGTGATCGAGGGGCTTGAAAATGATTGTTTCGCCATTTACGTGAAAATGCACCATGCGTTGATCGACGGGGTTGCCGGTGCAAGACTGATGGCCAAATGGATGGGGCAAACCGAGCCGAAAGTCAGTGCGAACTTTTTGCCTTTTTGGGCAATGAAGGAACCCAAAAGAAAGCGCGGTACAAGTAACCTGGTGGCTAACCCCGCGCCTTTTATGCAGGAGATGGTGTCCCATATTACGGATCCGGTTAGAGCAACCTATGGGGTTGTGAGCGCCACCTTTGATAGTGTCATCAGGTCGCGGATATTCAAAAAGCCCGATTTGGTAGCACCTTACTCGGCACCAAAATCAATTCTTAATTCGTCCGTTGGTCCTCAGCGGCGCGTGAGTACCGTTGAGTTTGATACGGCTCGCTTATTAGCTATTGGCAAGCACTTGGGTGGAACATTGAATGATGTTGTGATGGCGGTGTGCGGTGGGGCGTTGAGAGCGTATTTGTCTGAGCTTGATGCCTTGCCCGCCAAGTCTCTGGTCTCTCAGGTGCCTGTGTCCTTTCGTCCAAAAAATGATGCAAAAGGCGGAAATGCCATTGGCATGATGCTGGCGTCACTCGCGACCGATGAGGCGGATACAAAGCAGCGATTTAACAAGATCCGCAACTCTATGTTGGCCGGAAAGGCACTCCTTGCGGATATGAGCGCGACTCAGATTACGGCCTACAGTGCCTTGATGACCTTTCCCTTTGCGGTAGGGCAGATGACTGGCATGGGCAACCGTAGTTCTCGTCCCATGTACAATGTAGTGATTTCTAATGTGCCGGGTCCAAAAGAAACGCGTTACCTTAACGGAGCCGAAGTTTTCAGTGTCCATCCCGTATCTTTCGTGATGCAGGGACAGGCTTTGAACATCACCTTGTTCACCTACGCAGATAAAATAACGTTTGTGTTTACTGCCTGCCGGGAATCTTTGCCAAGCGTCCAGCGCTTGATTATCGACACAACGCAAGCACTTGAAGATCTTGAGAGTCTGCTCGAATAAGAATGCTGGCTGCAGGGCTAAGACACTGTTGTCTTGCAGAGACCATTTTGATTTTCATCTGCAGTCTCATTTTTATGGTTTCCCGTTCGGAATTACCGGATGCCGTTTGTTGCCCGTGTTGTCAACAATATGCCGCTTTTAGCTTGAGTGAGCCTTTGAGGGCAAGCCTGAATAGGTCTTATGGCTAGTCTGCCCAGAGCTTTAGCTTGTCTCGGCGCAAATAATGCATCGTTCGGGTTGAGGGATATAAATGTCCCTGTTTGCAAATGCTAATGGATACGATCGTAGTTGGAGGTGTCCTATGAAAATGCAAAAGTATCTGGAAGGCCTGACCTTATCACGCAAAGACAGAACTGAGTGGGTAGTGTTGTTGCGAGATGCCAGCTCACCGGGGAAATTTCGTTATCAGTTATTCGATCAAACAGGCCTTGGCCGGCACTGTACGTTCGAGAGCTTTGAGCGGGCGTTCGAAGATGCGTTGAACAAAGGGTTCTGTTGCCTTGATATGGGGGCGTTAGATCGCCTGTTTGCATCTGAGTCATGGGTCCACCCGGACACGTAGATCGTTCGCTGTAAAGCTGTATGAAATGCGCCTCTTTTTAGCTTGGCTGCCTGTGGCTTCGCCGGGCTTTAGATATCGAATATGAGGTGATCGCTAAAAAGTTTCCTCCTATTCCAGTGTGATATGCCCCTCGTGTTTCTCAAAGACGTATTTAACGACCTGAACAGTGGTTGCGACCAAAACGCCCGTCAGCATCATGCCGATGAGAGCAAGAACAAGCGCGATGACTCTGCCGGTAATAGTTTGGGGCGAGATGTCTCCGTAACCAACGGTCAAGCCTGTGACCAGCGTAAAGTAGAGCGCATCTCCATAGGAGAGCTTTTCGGTATAGGCGATTGCCGCAGCGCCAAGCAGAAAAAAGCCGATAAAAGAAAAATAAATAGACCGAAGCTTCCAGGTAATTCTTACGAAATATCTAACGAATAGCTTGAACATGTTGTGCCTGTTTACTGGTAAATGGTTGTGTGAGCAGGTTGATGATCGAAAATGACAAGGCAATATACGCGGCCACCAGGGTCAACTGGAATATTCGAACATACACGGTGCTGCTTGCGTCTGTGCTAAAAAATCCAAGAGCTCCGCTCAATACAACAATTACGGTTGACATGGCGATGCCGAATAATGCCCCTCGGGGCGCTTCCCGAAAAACCTGTTGCGAGAAAATCAGCCACACGGAGGCCATCAATAGAATGAAGAAGGTGTAGTACGGAACGGCGACGAGTGCATTGTAGATGACGATACCAAACGCACCACCAATCAAGTTGCCGAGAACCAGGCCGATGCCTGATTTTACACCGCTCTCCAGCTCAGTGTTTTGTGAAAGTATGGCCACGAATATAAGCATGAGGATGGCGTCGCTTTTGTTGCCGAGATAGACGTAAAGCAGTAGCGGCAATACAACGATTGTGCTTTTGATTGCAGAGCCGAGATCGCCGTGTTCTGTCTTTTGTTGTGCGGTGCTCTTTGCAATTTCCCCGCCCGGAACCAGCGCATATGCGATACAGGCGATCAGCAGGGCAGCGGCAGTGGAGAAAATTAATGCCAGAACTGCTTCCAAAGCGAGGGTCATGGATTGCAAACCCAATAGTGGAACGACAGTAAATCCGATCAACATCATGATAATCATAATGGGCGCAGCGCCGCGTGAGCCGAGATAATAGATGCGCAGAAGAATAAACGTCAGGGTAATGATGAAAGCGGAGGGATATTGCAGCAAAGTGAGGGCAAGCAGCAGGCCGCCAAACATCGACACGCTAATGATGACGAAAAGCCCAAGGCATTCGCGCGGTTCCAAATAGGGTTTGTTGGTAGACAGCAGTTTTCCCACGAGCAATACACTGACAAACGAGAGCGGCCAAGCGACCCCGAAGCAGATTGCAGTTGCAAGAGTCAGCCCGAAAGCAAAGCGCAAGGCTCTAATATCCT
Source organism: Oleiphilaceae bacterium (assembly GCA_036833965.1). Classification (GTDB taxonomy): domain Bacteria; phylum Pseudomonadota; class Gammaproteobacteria; order Pseudomonadales; family Oleiphilaceae; genus PZPK01. The sequence goes on along the minus strand of DAITOW010000072.1, from coordinate 2,056 downwards.
TTATCGACCAGTGCTGAAACAAGCTCGACACAGAGGCTCCCCAGAGAGGTTTTTAGTAAATGTACGAAAACAATGTGATTAGATATATCCAGAGTTTTCCAAGTGCCGTTAATAGCCAGCTATCGCTGGCGTAAATGATAACGTCTGCCTGACCGCCTTCCCTTCTCAGACCAGTGCTTGATTCATCTGTGAACTTGATAATTACCGGGAAGCGTTGCGGGTCACGCAGCCAACCGGAGTTAGTGGAGATAGAAGAAAGCTCGCCTGCTTTCTCTTTGCTATTCCACTTCACGCCATAGCTAAGGCTTTCAACCTCACCCTTGAATACGCGACCAGGGGCACTATCGAGCGCAATATCTACCTTGTTACCCGGCTTGAGATTGCCAAGGTTGTTTTCCCGAAGATAGGCCTCTATCCAGACGTCTTTGACAGAGATAATACTGACCAGGCGAGCTCCTGGGGAGGCATAGTGGCCAGCCTCCAGCTTCATATTGCTCACCACACCATCTGTCGGCGCGATAATGTTTGAATAAGCCAGGTTCAGTCTTGCCTGTTCAAGCCTTGCGAGTGCTTGTTTGAACTTGGGGTTTTGCTCGCCTTGCAGGCCCAGGCGATTTTTTACTTCGTCCAGATTGGCTTCAGCGCGGGCGATGCCTGCTTTGGCTTCTTCGGCTTTGGCAACGGCCAGATCAACATCTCGCGCCGCAATGGCGCCGGTTTTGCCAATCGTCGTTGCGCGCATCGCATCTTTATAAGCGGTTTGATAACGGACCTTCGCCTCGGCCAAGCTTGCCTCTGCAGAGAGAACGCTTTTCTCATCACCGCCCAATTGCTGTTTTGCATCCTCGAGTGCGGCCTCTGCTTCTGAAAGTGCAATCAGAAATGGTTCGTCATCAAGTTCAAAAAGCACATCCCCTTGTTTTACCATTTGGTTGGATGTGACATAAATGTCCCGGATTTTTCCCGGTACTTCGGAAGCGACTTCAACTACATAACCTCTTACCCGCGCCTGGCTGGTTGAGGGTGTCAGTCTGTCTGCAAACAAGCACCAAATGGCAAAGACAAAGCTCGCAGCCAAAAAGCCAAGTGTGATTTTGCGCATCTTGTTGCCAGAGTCGTTTGGCGCCTCGCGCGAGTCTTCGGAAGACCTTGTGTTTTCTGCTGGGTTGTTTTCTGTCATTCGGGCGTTCCGTTTGTTTAGCGCAAGAAATTATTTGGATTCAGTGTGTTCAATCGTGTCGGCCTTTTCGGAAAGGTCATGATCAATCCAGGTTCGGATAAGCGTATAGCCGAGTGCCAGTACCACCGCTCCGGTGAACAGACCAATGAGGCCGCTGAAGACCATACCCCCAATCGCTCCAAGCAGGATGACAAGCATTGGAACGTCAACGCCCCTGCCGAGTAGCAATGGCTTTAGCAGGGCATCGCTGAATCCGACCAACAGAATATAAATGGAGAAAATAATCGCGCTGGTTGGCTCTGACACTGAGAAAACATAAAAAATGATCGGACCGATAATGATGACTGCTGGAAGCTGGACGATGGTGAGTATGAGTATTGCCAAAACCCAAACGCCTGCCAGTGGCACGTCCATTAAGAGCAAGGCTGGAGCAGCCAGAGCAGCCTGAATAAGTGCGATACCAATGACGCCTTGAGCAACGCTTCGAATGGTAGCGATTGAAAGATTGATAATGTCTTCAGCGCGCTCTCCGGTTAAGCGCCTGGCGACTTTTGTAAACTCTGTTTTGATCGATTCGGCGCTATTCATCATCACACCCGCGAGGATGATAGACGCGATAAAGAGTAAAACCGTTAGCCCCGTATTGGTGCTCATGGTAATAAGGATTTTGCCCAGTTCCTTGATTTGCGGTTTGAAGTATTCCGCCGCTTCGTTGAGGTTTTTGTTGAACATGTCCCACGTGCTATAGACCTTTTCACCGATGATTGGCCATTCAGCGACGGATTCATTGGGTGGCGGGATTTCAAAGTCGCCACTGGCAAAATGTTCGGAAAGCTCTGCGCCGGTATTGATCATCGAGGTTGAAAGAAGTGCCAT
>DAITOW010000071.1:0-11132 GCA_036833965.1 Oleiphilaceae bacterium | reverse complement strand
GCTTAAAGGGGCCTCGACGGTGCCGGAGGATTGAATACGCATTAGAAACTGATTAACACCTGGTTGGAGATCGAAGGGCATCAAAAACTTCTGATGTTCGATGGGGCGCTCATCAAAAGGCCGCTCATCGCCAACATAGTGTCTTTCAAGGATGCCCAGATCTGAAAAACGATACAGTCTAACGCTGTCCAGAAACGCGATGGGAAGCTCGATCAATACCTTTCGGTATTTCACTTCTTCGTTGATAAGATTAAAACGAAACCAGTAGGCAGCATCAGTGAAGCCAAAGTTTGGTGAGGCTTTGTTTATCGTGCGCCATTGCAGATCCGGGCTTGCAAGTACCTGCTCGGTGCTCAGTGTTTGCGCTTCATCCTTGATATACAGCATGTTCTTGCCGATTTCGAGTGGAGTCGTGTCGTTCTGGACGTAACTCAAGTTTGGCACTTCGGGGTTTGCAGCAAAGGTCAGACCAGACCAGACGAGCAGACATAGCGACACGCAGGCAAACAATAATGCCTGAGTATAAGACCCTTTTCGGCCGCTGTATTTTGTCGCGCTATAAAACAAAGTGCTTATATTCCAAACTCATCTATTTTGCAGTATAGCCACATGAATGGGAGAGCATCGTCACAAAGTGTAACGGCACTGTACGATATTGTGACCGTGTTTAGTGACGGGACTTACCAACTGGAGCACCTGTCACGATCTGGCGATTAACTGTTGCCCTTACTGCGGTTTTGGTAAAGGAGGATGCAGGGAAATAGTCGGGTCGAAAAAGCGGTCCCAGAGCAAGGGTACGCGCGAAAGATCCCGCGCCTCTTCGACACGAGCTGCCAGTACTGGGAGGGCCTCGGCACTTTCCGGGTTTTCTTTTTCTCCGACGGCGAAGTTAAACACATAGCTGCCTTCCAAACCCATTCTAAGATCCGTGATGACGACTTTGTTTTGATTCTCCGCTACCCGATAAAAGCCTTTGGTGAACCATTGCAGGCGTTGCACTGCCCATTGATCTTCGATGCCACTCAGCAGTTCTTCGCCTTTGGGGTATTGCCGGTATTCCACCGATTCGGCATCCTCCCAAACGGCGACATGCGCGACGTAATATTCATTGTCGCCCAGCGCGACAACACGCCAAAGCAAGGTGTTTAAGGGCATGGGCGTGGTCAGGACTGCGTAAACGTTCAGGTTTTGCGAAACCAGCGTTTGGGCGATCGTGTTTTTTATTGTTGTCTTGGCGACCAGGGACCAGGACAGGTAGGCCGAGCTGATCAGCAGTGCCGCGATGGAGGCAGCGCGGGCTTTTGGTGTTTGCCAACCCAGATAGGCTGCGAAGCCAAGTCCGATGAGTAAGGGCAAGGTATAAGTCGGGTCGATAATGAATACGCTCGATAGGCCGAAGGGGTACTCCGTTAACGGCCAGAGCAGTTGCGTACCGTAGACGGTGAAGTTGTCGAGCAGGGCATGTGTCCAGAGAATCGCCAGAATCGTCAGCGCCCAGCGCATTTTTTTGGGGCGCGAATCGGGGTGTATTTTCAGTGCCAGCCATGTCAAAAGGGGCACGACAAGGGCCTGAATGATCAAGCTGTGGCTGAAGCTGCGATGGTAGGTAAAGTCCTCGACCACGCCTCCATATGAAATCAGTACATCCAGATCAGGCAGGGTGCCGAGCGCAGCTCCCCAGATTGCTGCGCGCTTGCCAAGTTGCTTGCCCATCATTGAGTGGCCGACTACGGCCCCTAAAGCGATTTGCGTTAAAGAATCCATGGTATTGATGTTTGCCTGTTATGCGGACATGCCTGACATTTGTTTTAAAGTTCCCTAGCTTAAGCTACGCAAAAAGGAAGGAACAAGACTTCTTTGTACAGCATAAGGCATGATCGACTGCGGAACCGGTTTCATCCCGTGCTGCACTCGTTTAATCTGGAAGCTTGTCCGGCAGCGAGAACTGCCTGTTGACTGTCTTTAAGCAAAGCGAGCCTGAATGTCTATTTCTTCCGATGATACCAAAGTAAAGTCCGACCGTTCCTTATTGGTCTTGCTAAAGCTCTGGGCGTTTATGCGCCCCTACAAATTAACACTGGTGGTTGCTGCGATCGCATTGATATTCACTGCGGGCATCACACTCTCCATCGGGCAAGGGGTGCGCTTGCTGGTAGACGACGGACTGGTTGCCAATTCACCTGACGCTCTTACCCGGACGGCTCAAATTGTATTGCTGCTGTCTTTTTTAATGGCTCTCGGTACTTATGCGCGTTTTTATCTGGTCTCCTGGCTGGGTGAGCGCGTCACTGCAGATTTGCGTTCGGCGGTGTTTTCCCATTTGGTCGACTTGCATCCGAGTTATTTCGAGGTAAACGGAAGCGGTGAGATCATGTCGCGCCTTACGACCGACACCAGCCTATTGCAGAACATTATTGGTTCTTCTTTCTCGATGGCTTTGCGCAGTGCCTTAACCTTTGTTGGCTCTCTTGTTCTCTTGCTCTATACCAATCTCAAGCTCAGCGCGATGGTGCTGTTAGGTGTGCCTTTGGTGTTGTTGCCCATCATTTTATATGGTCGCAGGGTAAGGCGCTTGTCGAAAGAAAGTCAGGACTCCATTGCGGATGTAGGCTCCTATGCCGGAGAGGTGATTCGCAATATCAAAACTGTCCAGGCATTTACCCGTGAAGACCACGAACGTGCGGCGTTTGATAAAGAAGTCGAGACAGCATTTCAGGTGGCTAAACGGCGTATCAAACAGCGGGCCATGCTGATTGCTGTGGTGATCTTTCTGGTTTTTGTGGCGATTACCTCTCTGATTTGGGTAGGGGGAAGTGACATGCTCGCCGGTGAGATGAGCGGAGGAGAGTTAGCGGCGTTTATCTTTTATGCGGTTATGATGGCTGGTGCAGTCGCTACCATCTCCGAAGTGTATGGTGAGCTGCAGAGAGCAGTGGGGGCAACTGAACGTTTGCTGGAGTTACTGGCTGTCGAGTCTGAAATTCCAGTTCAGTCTGGCGCTCACGAAGATAAATCTTCGATTTCAGGCGCAAGCGCTATCTCGATGCAAAATGTGTCGTTTAGCTATCCTTCTCGTCCAACCGTCAAAGCTCTGGATAATCTTACTCTGGAGGTGCAGGAAGGTGAGCGGGTTGCACTTGTAGGGCCATCTGGAGCGGGGAAGTCTACCTTGTTCGAGCTCTTGCAGCGCTTTTATGATCCTGCCGAGGGACATATTGCCGTATTCGGAAAAGATGTTAGGGACATGTCTACGCATTCGCTTCGCACGCAACTGGCGATTGTTCCGCAGAATCCGGTGATGTTTTCGGCGAATGTTGACTACAACATTGCGTATGGTGCGAAGCAGGCTAGCCGGGAAGAGATTGTCGCGGCAGCCAGGGCAGCGCATGCCCATGATTTTATCGAGGCGCTTCCGGAAGGCTATGCAAACGATTTGGGTGAACAGGGTGTACGTTTGTCGGGTGGACAGAAGCAGCGTCTGGCGATTGCCCGCGCTATCCTCAAGAATCCGAAAATTCTTTTGCTGGATGAAGCGACAAGCGCCCTGGATTCAGAGAGTGAGTACCATGTGCAAGAGGCGCTGGCGACGGTTACGAAAAATCGCACCACACTGATCATTGCGCATCGCCTGTCGACAATTAAAGATGTGGATCGGATTCTGGTGTTTGATCATGGAAAAATCATTGCGCAGGGTCGGCATGAAGAGTTGATTCAGACATCGCCGCTCTACAAACGCTTGGCAGAATTGCAGTTCGGAGTCGCGCCCTAGCGTTTTTTGGCGGCACGCACCATTGCGTCCATCAACTCTTGCGCGTCGAACTTGGTGAGCGCCTCGTCTGCACCGACCTGATTGGCATAGGCAACACTCATTTCGCTGTTCAGAGATGTGTGCAGAATGATGTAGGGTTGGTGCAGGTTGCCGTGATCTCGGATGTTGAAGGTGAGTTCATAACCATCAAGCCCTGGCATTTCAATATCGCTGACCAGTACGTCAACAGGTTTCCCCTCTCGTTCAAAGGCCTGCATCATGTCAAACGCTTCTTGCCCGTTATCGGTGACGGAATAGCTTGCGTGCGCTCGATCCAGCGCATCTGCAAGTTGTCGTCGGGCAACCAGTGAATCATCGACGACCATAATGTTGAGGCGCTTGATCGCTTCCCGGTCTACATCCGTCAGCCGAACCTCATTTGCATCGATGGAGTCAGGGAATATGCGCGACAGCAGAAGCTCAACGTCCATTAACTGAATAAGTGAGCCATCTTTTGCTCTCAGTAAGCCGGTAACAAAAGCCGAATGTCCGAGTGACTTCGGAGGTGCGGTGACCTCACGCCATTCCGCTTCAATAATTTTACTGACACTTCGCACCACCAGGCCTATTTCCATGCGTTGCAGGTCGGCAATAATGATGGAGGAGGCCTGAAGTTCTTCCCTGCTCATTGCTTTGTAACCAACGGCTGCGCCGGTATCGATTACCGGAACCACGGAACCGCGGAAGCTCATTGTCCCAACGACACAAGGATGGCTATTGGGCAGCTTGCTAAGCGCCTGAAAGGGAATGATCTCGCGGATTTTCAAGGTGCCAAGCCCAAAAAGTCTTTGATCGTTCAAGTGGAACAATAATAATTTTTGAGGGTGCTTCTGAACTTTTGACATATGTAATTCGTGTTAGCCAGGATTCTGCTTCATTAGAGCATAGGGTTTATCGGCAAAAAGAGCGATAACATAATTTTTCGCCTTTAACTTCTTCGCCCTCGGATCAAAAGATTACGTGGGCTGATCGTGTTCTCGCAAAAGCTGTTCAGGCTAACCTGGTAACCCTGTTCTTCAAGGTAGAGTGCTCTGTCGAGTACCAGCCACAATTCTAGTGGTCGATTAAATAATTGCCTCAATAACTCTAGTCGAAAAACTTCCCGATAGCGCTTTTCGCCTTGGTGTAAATAATGCGCGTAATCAATATTATCCGGCAAAGACAGCTGCTTCTCGCTGGCCGCCCATTGGCAAAAGGCATCAAAGCCTGTTCGCAACATGCTGCTCCTGATTGACGGGATGCTCAGATAGGTGTCGCTGCCTCGCACTTCCCGCTGCAGGGCGTCGAAGGCCAGACGCCATTGCTGCGCCTGCTCTCTTTGCTGCTGTTCTCCATGCCGCGCGGTGACGGTTTCCTGAACGGCGAGTTGCAGAGCGGCTTTGTCCAGTACGAGTTGTGAATCTTTAGCGATTGCAGATAGCGGCTGGTAAATCCGGTGCCGGGTTTTCTGATAGCAGCAGGGTGAGAGTGCGAGTGCTGACGCCTTGCTGTTCGCAACGTGATGCAAAAGTTGCAGGTGCAGGTCGCCGCAGGCGTGCAAAGCAATGTGCGCGTATTCAGATTGGGCAAGCGGCTCGGGTAGGGCTTGCAGAACATCGTGATGATAGTAGTGCACATCAAGATTTGCCTGTCGCACCAGTTCCTGACCTTGTTCGACCAGATCCTTATCCCACTCCAGACAGTGAACGGGTTGCTTGAGGTTTGTCTGGACGATACGGCTGAGATGCCCCTTGCCGGAACACCAGTCGATAATGGGGGTGTCGAACTCGTCAAGCGCATGGGCGAATGCCAGTACCTGCTTCCACTTTCGGCCGGGAATGCCGACATGATCAAAACGGCCTATGTGCAAGGGTCTGTGCTGCGCGACCGGTTCCGGTTGATACGCATAGAGCGCATTAAAAAGCTCTGGCATTTGATTTTGAAACCAGGCCTGTCGCGCTTGCGGATGATGATGCAGGGTGTGTGCTTCCTGATCACTTAAGGCAAGTAATTGCTCTTTTAGATCGGGGTACGATTGGAACCAAGCCAGTTCTTCGGCAACAAATGGTTGCTCCTGCCAAAGCAACTGATGTTGCGAAAGTGCAAGATCAAGGTTGATGAATGCCGACTCCAGAGCTGTTTTCGCCTCGCTAGTAGACAAGGTCGCTACCTGATAGTGCATTCATAGTCTTGTCTCCTGCCGTTATTTGGCAGTGTCTCCCGAGCTTGAATCCGGCGTATTATCCAGGGCGCGGTTAATCAGTATGGGGCCGACGAGCTCAAAAATAATGGTGGCTGCAATGGATACCGAAACAAGTAATTCCCGATGTTCGGGATAGGCATGTGAGGCAACCAGCGCCATACCCATCGCAACACCTGCCTGAGGCAAGAGGGAAATGCCGAGCCAGCGACGCTGACCCTTTAGTTGTTGCGTTGGGGGTAGCAGCAACCCGCCAAGGTAGCGACCAAGTGTGCGGAGCAAAATAAACAACAAGCCGGCCACACCGATGGCGGCACCGATCTCAAGATTAAGCGACGCGCCGGCCATGACAAAAAACAGCACCAGAAACGGTTTCTCGATATCTTCGATTTCATGTAAATGATCGGCCGTGGCGTCTGCTTTGTTGACGACAACCAGGCCCATTGCCATTGCGGCAAGCAGGAACGAAACTTCAAGATGAATCGCCAGACCGCCGCAGAGAAAGATAAACCCGAGGGATTCTACAATGACCGATTTGCTTTGGTCGCGTTTGTTCAGCAGGTAGGCCAGAAGGCCGCCGATAACCGCGCCAAGAACCAGTGCGCCGAGAATATCCCAGAGCATGTGCTGAATCGGCTCCCACACGCCGTTGTGGCCATTAACAAGCGCAAGACCCGCCAGAATAAAGCTGAACACAAGCAGGCCAAGTACATCATCCAGTGCAACGATGCCCTCGAGCAACTGGGTGAAGCGATTGTCCTTTGCCCGTTCGCGAATAACGTCCAATGTCGCTGCAGGATCAGTCGCTGCAGCAATCGCGCCGAGCAGAAAGGCTACCTCGACCGGGAAGCCTGCCAGAAGCAAGCCGATGGCTACGACCGCGACGGTAGCGAGGGTGATGATGGTTGCCGCAGTCATCACGCCACCGATGTATTGCGAGATGTAGTCCCGGGTGAGCCTGGCGCCCAGTAAATAGCCGATTATCAATAAGGTGATATCGGCAATAAACGGGAACCAGATTTCACTTACGCCGTTCAGAAGGGCTAAGCCCTGCGGCCCAAGAACGACGCCACTGATGATCAGCAGGGTCACTCGAGGTATTTTCAAGCGTGTCGCAATGGGGCTGACCACCAAACTGATCAGAAAAAGCCCGCCGAACAGCGTTAGTAGCTGACTGACGTCTTCCACGGTTATCGCACTTTAAACACAATGAGAGCCTTCTTGAAATACTCGGCTTTAAGCTGCGTCGTGCCTTTTACAAGGCCTTCGACTTCCAGGTATTCGTTGTTGTTATCCAATCCTACTATACGCAATTTGCTTGGATCTTTCACAGTCCAGCTTGCGGATGCGGTCACATCCTTCACGGTATTATCCGTGAGCGTGGCGTAAGCCTTACAGCGGTCTTTTTCGCCCACTTCGATTTCTATCGGTCCTGAGAATTCGCCGTTCAAACACAGGAGATTGAGTTTGCGCACATTGTCGGCAGGCAGCACCTGCACCGTAATGGTTGCGGAAGTTCCCGTGACTCCATCCTGGCTGGCAGTGAGTGTAGTTGTGCCTGCACTCTCCGCGCTTGCCAAACCTTGCTGCTCAAGGGCATTGCTTACACTAAGTACGTTCGCATCGTTGGAAGCCCAAACAACCGTTCTGGTGAGATCGCTGGTGGAGCCGTCACTGTAGTTGCCCTCGGCATAAAACTGCTCGATATCGCCGACAGAGAGCGTGGTGTGTTCGTTGCTAACGGTAATGCTATTGAGTACTGCATTTTGAACGCGCACGGATGCCGAACCACTAATTCCGTCCAGATTAGCGCTTATTTCGGCCGTACCTGCAGTGATGCCGGTCACCCTGCCAGCAACCAGACCCGCACCGAAATTTTCGACCGTCGCAATGGCAGGTGCGCCTGAACGCCAGAGCGCTTCGCTGCTTATGTTCTGCTTATGACCATCAGAGTAGCTTGCGATTGCCTCGCATCGGGTTTGATTTGCGACGTGGATGACGGCATCGTCGCAGATAACCTCTATCGCAGTAAGCGTTGGCGAATAAATGCTGAGTTGGGCTCTGTCGGTTTTGCCCTCATAGCTGGCGCTGATCGAGACCTGTCCTGCGAGAATGGTTTGTACGAGACCTCTGGAGCCTTCCTGATTACTGACCGTAGCAAGGCGTGTATCCGAGCTGCGCCAGTCTGCGAGGGCGGTGACGTCCTCAACGTGATCGGTGTAAAAAGCAATGGCGCTGTATGCTTGTTGTGTACCTTCCTGCAAATCCAGATCGTCGGGGATGACGAGCAAAGACTGGAGTGTCGTGTCCGTTACAACGGCAAGTCCCGTGTCTGTGAGGCCTCTGAAGGACGCGCTAATCAAGGCGGTTCCTGCACTAAGCGCAATGGCACGGCCAGCGCGATCAATGACTACGACGTCTGAATCGTTACTTTTCCAGTAAGAGAGCCGCGTTATGTCGTAGCGCTCTCCATCAGACATCAGAGCGGTCGCCCGATAAGATTGCGTGCTACCTACTTGCATGCGATGCACGGTCGGGCTCACTTCAATACTGTTGATCGTCGCGTTAGTTACCGTTAGTTCTGCTTTACTCTGTATCCCCTGATAATTGGCTCGAATCTCGGTCGTACCGGGTGCAACGCCATAGGCGAGGCCTTCACTATCGATACTCGCAATGCCGGAATTGGATGCCTCCCAGTTCACTAAAGAGGTGATGTCCTGACTGCTGCGATCGCTGTATATGCCGGTTGCAAAATACTGCGTGGTAGTACCCGCGGCAATGCTCGAAAGGGCTGGGCTTATCTGAATGCTTTGCAGCGTGGCGCTTGATACATTGATGGCTGTTGCTTCGCTCAGGCCACCAAATCGTGCTGTGACCGTTGCGTTGCCAGGTGTTAAGGCTTGGCCAAAACCTGCCTGTGTGCCGGTGGATTCGACAAATACGACGTCGCTGTTGCTCGAATTCCAATAGGCATCTCTCGTCACATCGCGAGCGCTGTTGTCAGAATAATAAGCGGTGGCAACCAGCGAACCGGTGGTACCGGCAGGAACGCTGACATCCGCAGGCGTAACTTCGAGACTCTGAAGAGCTGGCGCCGTAACAGTGAGTTCTGCTGCGTCGGCCAAAGTGATATTGGCAAATGAGGCGGAGGCGACGACTTGAGCTGTGCCGACGTTGAGGCCGCTAGCGACACCTTTGCTACCGCTTTGATTGCTCACAGTAGCGATCTTGCCATCAGTCGAACTCCAGGTAACTTGCTCCGTCACATCAATGGTTTCTCCGGAGCTAAGCAACATATAGGCGCTGAATGTCTCACTTGTTTGAGTTTGAATGGATGCAACAGGCGGACTGACGCTGAATGCATCAACCGTCGCGTTTAATACAGCGAGTTTGGCCCCGCCATTCACGCCGCCCAATGTTGCTGTAACGTTTGCCGTGCCCTGACTGTCAGAGCTAACTTGCCCCTTGCCAATGATATTTGCGACGGTGGTATTGTCACTCGTCCAGTTGGCATCGTTGGTAACGTCCTGAGTGCGGCCATTCGCAAACAGTGCTATCGCGGTAAATGTTCGATCCATCCCAACTAATGCGGCAGACTCGACCGGAAACACTTGCATGCTGCTGAGTGTTTCGTCACTTACTGTTAGATCCGCAAATGCCGCCAAACCATTCAGTTGAGCTTTGATGACCGACGAGCCTGCTGTTGCGCCACTCGCGGTACCCGTCGAGTTAACACTGGCAACACTTGTATTTGTGCTGCTCCATTGCACGCTTGCGCTTACGTCTTCCCGTGTTTGTGCAGTGGGGTCGATACGGTATGCGGTAAAGCTTTGGCTAGTGCCAACGTTGATCTCTGCAACAGCTGGAATAACCTCAAGATAGGCCGGAGCATCGTTATTGCCTCCAATGAACAGAGGATCCTGTCGCGAACAGGCCGAAAGAAAAGCCAGACCAAGCATGAGAAAAATATTGAATATGCGCATGCTGCTTACTCCTTCGATCCGCTTTCAGGGATATAAAACTCGACCTTGATTCGGCGGTTAAGCTGCCGTCCCTCTTTGTCTGCATTGTCGGCAACCGGCGCATTTTGACCAAACGCGGCGGTCTTTATTCGCGTTTCATCAATACCGTTTTCCAAAAGGAACTTTTTGGCTTCTTCTGCACGTTGTTCGGAAAGTGTTTGGTTGAAGGCTTCGGGGCCAGTGGTGTCGGTATGTCCTGCAATCGATATATGGTAATTCGGGTGCTTCTTCAGGAAACGCAGTACTTCAAAATCCGGGCGATTCACCAGATTAGCCAGTTGGAACTTTGCAAACTCAAACATCAGGGTAAAGTTGAAATAAGGTCGAGGGCAGCCAACGTCGTTTACCGGCACGCGAGGCAGGGTGTCAGGGCATTCGTCAATAGAGTTAAGTACCCCGTCGCGGTCATCATCACCATCGCGTGGCTTCTTGCCAAGCGCATAGGAAAGTCCGGCCAGGAACGACAAGGAAGAACGATCCTCAAGTTGTGTGACCTGATTGTTCTCAACCAGAGTTGTGGTGATGTCATACACGTCATAACGGGCGCGCAGGTCCACTCCCCATTGTTCGGTCAATGACCAGAGCACGCCCGCTTGTCCGGTGACCACGCCACTACTTCCGGATTTTGCTTCGCTTCGAAATTGGTTCGCAGGCAAATCATCCCAGCGCATGTTCAGATACCCGAGGCCAAGCGAAGCGTAGGGTGTGAATGTCTTTTCGTCCTGCGCAAAGTCATAGCGCAAGCCACCACCGAGAATCGTAAAGTGACGATCTCCGGGATTAAGATAGGTCGCTTCCACATAGGGTGCTATTGGTGGCTCGAAGGGTTTGGAGAACGTCGCGCCGGCATTGAAGGCAAACCCCCAGTCATCCATGCTGTTGATGTCGTTTACACCACCTTGTGCGTTTTCCCTTGCATCAATTGCGTAATTAAAACCAACGTGACCGTATATATTTTTTATCAGTGCCTGATCATCCGCCAATGCGGGTGTGACCTGACTTATTAAAGCGATCAAAAATAAAAAACCTGATCGTTGCCAGGCCATTGCTTGCCAACTTCGCACACGTATTCCCCTTAATGAAAAGCTGTTTGCAAGCTAGCATGGGAGGTTAAGCCTTGCAA
>DAITOW010000070.1:0-11141 GCA_036833965.1 Oleiphilaceae bacterium | reverse complement strand
TTTAGCAAGTCTCTGCTGCGCATCCTTGTCGTCCAGCTCAAAAATGGGCGTGGATGCCAAAGCTCCTGAGATCAAGGCTTGAACATATGGTTTGATCAATTCGCTCATGGCCGGATCCACACCCTTGATTTCCAAAGTCTCAAGCTCCGGGTTCTGAATATAAAACGCCCCCTCACTTCGCTCATAAATTACCCTGCCGCGCACTCCGACAATACCACTACCTTTTGCGCCATTTGGATACAGCGTCTGAATGTGCGCACGCACACCAACGCGATCCTCTCCTTCTGCAAGCGTAATCAATGGCTGCGATACAATCAGTGTGGCAAACAAGGTCTTTTGCTCGAAGGGCATCATTCGCTCGACCTGAGCCTGCAGCTCCGCCTCACTAACCTCCTTAACAAGAGTGAACGCATTCGCGACCATAGAAACCATCAACAAACCAAGTGCCAAATAAAACTTCATAAAAGACCTGTAAAAGGATAAAGAACATAAGGACAAGCAAACCGGCGAAACAGCGGCGCATCATGCGCGGCAGCTGCAAGCAGATACTACTCTAACTATTTAACGGGAGTTCATCTCGCAATCCCTACCACGCCGAACCGGCCTGAATATACCAAACTGTATCCTCTGGACCCCTGGCAATATCCAAGCCCATAAAAACGCCATATCGGCGGGCAATGTGGTAACGAAATCCAGCTCCCTTGTTGATTAGCGAGCCCGAAGAACCAATATCCTCCAATTCATTTGCCACCCGCCCTGCTCCTGCAAAGGCCAGAAGTTCCCAGCGAAAACCGAGCTCATATTGAAGTTCCACTTCACTCTGTTGTACATGCTTACCCTGATAGCGGCCTGCGGGAATACCCCTTGAGACAAGACCCGGTGTTGCAAATGGAGGCAAAAAACCCTCGGCATCGACATTCTCGCTATACAACTTTAGCCCGAGCCTGAAGTCGTCATTCAAGCGCCAGTAATTCAGGCCTTCAAGAATCAAAAGATTGTAATCCAGATCACTACCCAGCACCTCATCAAAGCAAACCCACTTTGACGAGTACAAATAGCCTAACTTGGGTGAGAACACGTTATCCCGGGTATCGAACTCAGCAACCAGACCCAAACCGCTAGTCTTGGTATCGACACTCAACGCAGTCTTTATCCTATCTTTCAAATCATCAGGAAGATTGGTTCCATCAATCATATCGAGCCGCGCCGGCTGCAAGTTTGCTGAAATTGCTCTCTGCAAAATGCCCATAAAAAACGGACTTTCGCCAACGCGAAATCTCAAGGACTGGAACACCCCGCTGGCTCTGGTATTCACCTCAACCGAGGCCGGGAGCTGAACCTCACCAAAACCATAAAAATCGAGATTAACGTCACCATAACCAAAACCGCCGGTATAACGAATATTCCCCCGATCCCAAAATGCCATATGCCCTGCACCTGCAAACCACGAATCGTTCCCCGTATAAGCGGCAACTAGCGCAGATGCACTGGGCGGCAACAGATACGCCGCTGCTTTTTCAGAGCTTTGCATGGCATCCAGTCGCTTGTCTTTATCCTCTTCATTCTCATGAAAAAATACACCTACCATTCCCAGGCCACCCTCAACAGCCGGATCAGTAATAATGATCGGCACAGGTAAAAACCCATAGGCATTTTCTGAAAGGTAACGGGAAGCATCAAACATCCCGTCCATCGGATCAAAAAACATCTCACCACTTGCCAATGAAAAATGGCTATGCGAGACAAGCTTTAGAAGAAATGCAGAAAAAAGAATACGCCTCTTCAACCAGGGCAAAAAGCGTTGGGCGTTTTTCCTTTCAGACATTGTTTTCTCGAATAGGGGGTAAAGGGCAGTAACGCGAAATGTTCTCTGGCACAAATTGGCGCTCTGCTATAAGGTGGCACGTTTCAATCAAACAACACAGACAACGCATTTCAAAAAGAACTCATCGCAAATGAACATAAGCTTTCGCTTCAAATTCTGCGTGCTATTGGGCATCACCCTGTTTAGCCTCAAGTGTAACGCAAAAGACTTGATCTCAGAAATGGCTGCGCAGTTTGCTAATAGTGAAATCCAGTTTCAACGGGCAGAAAGCAATGTCCCGTTTTTACCGCTCGCTTATGCCGAGTACAAGAACTATGACGACACGAAGCTCAAGCTCGAAGACGGCGACACCGTAACGATTGATCAAACGACCTTTGCTCAGGGAGCCGTCTTACCCATTCTTGCAAGTCCCAGGGATGTTTTGTTTATTGGTGAGTGGATTAACACATCACAAATCTCCTCAAGCAGCCCCGGCTTCGAATCCTTTGATGCAACACAGGTAGCGATTCCCCTTGGGTGGCTTCATCAGGAAAGTCAGGATACGCAGATTGGTGGCTTTATCGCCCCGCTGGGTTACAAAGCCGATTTGGATGACTCCGGCTGGAGCTGGCAAACACTCGGCGGCGCCTTTAGCCGACACACTTACAGTGATGATATTTGGTGGGCCTTTGGAGCTTACTTTGATGTTGGAGGTATTGATGATACCTACCTGCCCTATCTGGGGGCCTTTTGGCAAGTCAATGAAAAGCTCAGTATCAGCGCCATCATGCCATGGCCCGCCATACTCTATGCCCCGACAAAAAACACCCTGTTCCGATTTGGCGCATCACCGACAGGCAGTAGCTGGCAGGTGAACCGCGATACAACACAAATCGCTCAGGAATTAAGTGGCTGGGATTTTGGTGTTGCGGCGGAACACAGGGTGTTCAAAAGCCTCTGGTTTAAAGTAGAGGCAGGGTTTGGCGGCTTGCGAGCACTCAGACTCGAAAATGACGAAATAAAAGCACCGGACTTCAAAGTTGATGCCAGCTCTTATGTCAAAATTGGCATCAATCTTCGCCCCTCATTAAATTAGGAAGGCAGCCTTGGACGACATCTATCTTTTACAGGCTTCCAGCATGTATTTCCTCAGCTTATGGAAAACCTATCTGGGTCCTTTGATCGCAGCAGGAAGCGGGTTCAGTTATCTGGAGATGCTGCTATTTAACCTGGGGGCAGCGATGTCTTCCGCTCTGGGCATGTTGCTGGCAACCGATGCCTGGCATCGAAAGCGCTCTCGCTCAAGTACAGGCTTTAACGGAAATTTGCGAAAAGCACTTCGGCTGTGGAAAAAGTACGGAAAACTCGGCTCGGCCATTCTGGCACCGGTGTTGATCGGAATTCCAACCTACGCCGTGATCGCCAGACGCTTCAAGGAAAGCCGCAGAAAAATCATTTTGGAACTAACTGTCATCAGCTTTGTCTGGTGTACCGTGATTTATTGGGCAGGACTTGAAGGACTGCTCATGGCAGAGGCTCTACTTTAGAAGCATCAAAAACTCTCTTTGTAGGCCAGACCAGCTCAATGCTTGCCACTCAGCCATCAAATTTGTGTGCAACCTCAATGGAACAGGTCTGCCCCTTACCCTGCTCTTTTGCCTGATAACAGGCACTGTCTGCAGCTTTCAGAACTGACTCAAAAGAAACACTTTTGTCCCGCGTATAGCCAATACCAAGACTTGCCCCCAATTTTTCTGCGCCCGCCAACTCAGGCCTCGCCATCTCGATGGCACGAATAATCTTGTCTGCGACAATCAACGCTTCTTCAAGCTCATCAACATACAAAAGCAAAATAAACTCATCTCCACCAAAGCGCGCCGCAACATCCGTCTTGCGAATGCTTCGTCTGATGATTTCACTAATATGGATGAGCGCCTTGTCACCGGCGTCATGCCCGTGCGTATCATTCACATGCTTAAAGTTGTCGAGATCAATGAAAACGAGGGCGAGGAGTTTGTCCTTGTGCTCCGCGAGGATATGCGTCTTTTCATACTCATTTCTGAATTCCTCCCGGTTATAGAGCGCAACCAATGGGTCATGTGTCGCCCGATAGTTGAGTGAGTAGCTCATTCGAATATTATCCAGCATGGTGCTCTGCGTCTGACTCGCGCATCGCAGCATGACCACCATCAGGAAGAAGACCATGACCGAAAGGGCTAAATGTATTTCCGTACCCTCTAATGCTGCACGCGCCAGCAACGGAACCGCAGATGGATACATAAACAAGCGATAGGTCGTCAAATCGACACCATGCGTACCCACCGCTGCCGCAACAGAGCCACAAATAAAACAAGCAACCAGGGTTTGATACAAGGGCGCATCAGAGGCGAAAAAGAACAAGGCCAACAAACCAAAGTGCAAACCTGAAAGAAAAGCGGTCACCCGGTAAATCAGAAGCAAACGCTGACTTTCAAAATATCCGGGGCTTCTTTTATAAACAATATAGAGCGCTAAACGACTGGCGTTTAGCAAAAGTCCGGCTGCAAACCAAACAGGCAGCCAGTAACCCGGATAGAGATCAAGCAGCAGAAACCCGACCAGCGTTATATTAAAAAGGTTGCCAATGATCGCACCGAGCGCATTCCCATAAAGAACTGAAACGGTCTGATCAATCTCCCAATGTTTTTTTAGCTGATCGAAGTGCTCGGCAGAGCTGGATATTGAAGTCAAAATATGTGCGTCTTTTTACTTATTAGCCAAAGAAATATGCATGTCTGAACCTACTCCATTACCCTCGCTGGCAATGAACTTCCACAAGCCAAAAAGTATAGTGTAAAAATGCAAGGTTGCTTTAACACAACAAACAGCCAGGCACAGAAATTTCACCGAACTCACAACTCCCCCTTAGCTTCCTGGCTGGTTCTCAGGATAAGCAAGCGAATATCTTTTTCTGTTCTATACTCCCCAAGGAACAAACTAAGCGGAATGTCACATCAATGAGACAAGGCTACTTCCCCCAACTGATTCGCTATCTTGGCATATTGGCGATCGGTCTTGCACTCAGCCCTCTGTTGCGCGCTGATGAATCTATTCTGATTGGCGTTGTACCCCAGTTTGAGGCTCGCAAGCTTCACCAAATCTGGCAGCCTATCATCGACGAACTATCGACCCGAACCGGGAAAAAATTTGAACTATCCGGTTCTCCCACGATTGTCGACTTTGAACGACAGCTTTTAGAAGGCAAGTTCGATTTCGCCTACATGAATCCTTATCATTTTATCATGGCTCAACAAGCGCAAGGCTACAATCCGGTTGTTCGAGATACGAGCAGAAAACTCTCAGGCATTCTGGTCGTCAAAAATGACAGCGGCATTGATTCGCCAAAACAACTGGATGGAAAAACACTGGCATTCCCTGCTCCCAACGCCCTTGGCGCCTCTCTCCAGATGCGCCAGGAGCTTACCGATTTATTTGGCATCACCTTCACCCCGAACTATGTCAAAACACATGACTCGGTTTATTTGAACGTCATGTTCAATAAAGCCGCAGCAGGGGGCGGCGTAGGAAAAACCCTCCAACAGCAAAAGGATTCGGTCAAAAGTGCATTGAAGGTCATTCATAAGACAAAACCTGTAGCACCGCATCCTGTCGCTGCGCACCCCCGAGTCGCTCAAGCGCTCGTCGATAGCGTAAGAGAGACCTTTCTTCAGATGTCGAACAGCGATGAAGGCAAGGCCTTGTTGGAACAAATCCCAATGCGCGTCGCAGGCGCAAGCACTGCGGCAGATTATGAAGAGCTGATCTCAATGAAGCTCGAACGCTTTTATGTTCAGCCCGAATAATAAGAATTCGGGTCGATGTCACAACAACTAAAGCCTGACTCCTAGTATGCGTCTCGGAATTCGTACGAAACTCATTATGCCGGTGCTTGTCGCGGCGACCGTTCTGATTTTATTAGTTCAACTGTTCATCTTGCCCGACTGGAAACGTCAGGAATTTGAACAGATTGACCGTAATCAGCGAGAGTTAATTGCTTTGCTGGGTTCATCTCTGGCCGGACAACTCTTCAGCTCTGACTACGCCTCGGTACTGGCTACACTCGAACGCAGCCTTGAAGAGAATCAGCCTATCTGGCGCGAAATCGAACTACGTGACGATTCGAATACCCGAATATTCCCGCTTGACGCAGATTTGAGTACAGGGCTAATCAACGAGGATTTCATCTACCTTCTGGAAGAAGACCTTGAGCTTAATGGCTACAAGCTCGGCACAATAAAAGTAGTGATCAATTGGAAAACGCTCTGGCTGAAACGGCTACAAAACCTCACCAGTCTTACGCTGTTATTCGGGGGGTTCGTGCTTGTTTCAATTGCCGGCATTCTGCTCTGGCAAAACTCTCTGGTGAGACAGCCCATATCCCGCCTGCGGGATGCCGTTGTCGACTTCGCCCAAGGCAATCTGTCCACGCCTTTAGAAGCGAATAGAAAAAGTGACGAAATCGGGGAACTCGCAAGAGCCTGCGAACACATGCGTAAAAATCTCAGCGATGCCCAGGCACGAATGCAAAAGACCGCTGAGCAGGCGCTTGATGAGAAAGCCCGACTATCAGCGATACAAGAGAGTGTTGCGAGTGCGCTAGTGGTGGTGAGCAGCAATGCGACCATTCAGGAATTCAACCGTGCAGCTACCGTTATCTTTGGATACCAGAGAGAAGAAGTCATCGGGAAAAACGTAAAAATGCTGCTTCCTCCGGCGATACAAGTGCACCACGATGATTGGTTTAATGGGCATTTGACCGGGAAAAACACCGCTGATATCAGCCATCGTCGCGAACTTTATGCACTGCATAAAAATGGTCACACCTTCCCCATCGATATCTCTATCCGACCGATGACCATCTCGGGAAGCACACAGTTTACCGCGATTGTCTCGGATATTAGCGAGCTCAAGGCAGTAGAAAAGCAACTCATCGCCGCCAAGGAATCTGCCGAAGAAGCTTCGATCGCCAAAAGCGAGTTTCTGGCGCGAATGAGCCATGAAATTCGCACTCCGATGAACGGTATTCTCGGGATGGCCAGATTACTCGATCAGACCGACCTTGATGACGCACAGCACCAGAAGCTGTCGGTTATTCTGGGCTCAGGCGATGCGTTGATGAGCATCATCAACGACATCCTGGATCTGGCCAAGATCGAATCCAAGCACATGCACCTGGAGCAAGTCGACTTTGATCTCAGCGCTCTGCTGGAGGAAGTTCTGGCACTATATCGCGGCCAGGCAATCGAAAAGGGCCTGGCTCTTCAGCTTGAACTTAATGGCCACCAGCACTTTTGGGTTCAGGGCGACCCCCTGCGCATCAAGCAGGTACTCAGCAACCTGCTCAACAATGCCATCAAATTTACCGATCAGGGTGGCGTCACGCTCATCTTGAACGCGACGGAGCAAGGAAACGAACAACACATCCGCTTGCAAGTCGCCGATACCGGAGCAGGCATTGATCAAGACGTAAAAGACAGCCTCTTTGATCCGTTCCAGCAGGCTGATGTTTCCACAACCCGAAAATCTGGTGGTACCGGTTTGGGACTTTCCATCTGCAAGCAATTTGCGGAGTTGATGGGCGGTAACGTTTCGATAGAAAGCGAGCTAGGCAAAGGCAGCACGTTCAATTTTGATCTCACACTACCTAACGCCACCTCGCCTGTCCCGGAGGCAGTCAATGTATCGGATACAACAGCCGAGCCCGACACCGGAGAGTCAACATTTATGGGGCGCATCCTTGTTGCGGATGATGTCGCAGTAAATCAAATGGTCGTTGGCAGCATGCTTGAGTTACTGGGTTTGGAGGTCTTTTTGGCGAGCAATGGAATGGAAGCAGTAGAAGCTTGGAAAAATGATAAGTTTGACCTCGTATTGATGGACTGCGAAATGCCCGAGATGGATGGTTACACCGCAGCGGCCACGATCAGAAAACAGGAAACGGAACAAACGCCGGACAAACGCATTCCCATAATCGCCCTGACAGCAAACGCCTATGCCGATAACAAGCAACGCTGCCTTGAAGCCGGTATGGATGACTTCCTGACAAAACCCATCGAAACCGAGATGCTCAACAGGGTCCTTAAGACCTGGCTGACACAAACAGTCGGCGAGCAAGGCAAGGCCTAGCGGGAATACCTTCAAATAACAGGATGCAATCCCCTCTCACAGCTTACTTGTGAACCCCCGAAGCGTGAGAGTAGGAGTCGATCACTTCCAGATAGTTACAGCGCTCATAGGCATCCGGATCAATCGCATTCTTCTGACACAAGCTGCCGCGTAATTGGTCAACCGACTCATATTCCTTCTCGTCCATCCATTCGAGAAATGCGCCTTGCAAGGTCGTTAAATATCCAGGCCCGTTTTTCAATAAGGCGCTACAAAGGTGGGTCACATTCGCACCTGCCAACAAGGCTTTTGCTATGTCTTGCGAGGTATGCATTCCGCCTGTGCAGGCAATATCGATATCCAGTTGCCCGCGCATAATGCCGATCCAGCGAATTCTCGACAGGCTCTCATGTGCATTCGACAGCATAATTTCCGGTTCAAGATGCAAGGTGTCGAGATTGATGTTCGGCACGTAGAAGCGGTTGAACAGGGACACCCCGGAAGCCCCCGCTTCCTGCAGTTGCCGAACAAAATGCACAGGCGCGCTGAATTGATCGGACAGTTTCATGCAAACAGGAATTGAAATGGTCTTTTTGAGATGTTTGAGAATATCAAGATAACGCGCTTCAACCTCGGCACTAGAGGTATTCACATCCGCAGCGATGTAAAATACATTAACCTCAAGCGCATCCGCACCAGCCTTCTCAAGCTCGAGCGCATGGTCAATCCAACCGCTATCGGTAATGCCATTCAGACTAGCGATCACCGGTATATCAAGCGCGTTCTTGAGGTATTCGAGTTGATCGAGATAACGATCCCGCGCATCCATAAACTCGTCATGCACCGGTAAATAGGTGTGCGCTTCCGCGTGACCAATATGCTGATGATGCATAAAGCGATGCATTTGCTCATGCTCATGCTTCAACTCTTCCTCGAACAGCGAATGCATGACGATGGCTGACGCCCCGTTATCCTCAAGTTGCCGGGGCATGTCCCTATCCAGGGTCATCGGTGACGATGAAGGTACGAAAGGATTTGCCAGATCCAAACCGAGATAGTTTGTTTTTAATCTATTCGACATTAGGCGTCTCCTGACTGGCTTGTTTGTGACTGGCTAGCTCTTGTCGGGCTTGTACTTGCCTGAACCTTGCTTTCGCTTGCCGGCAGATGTTCCCCGGCCTTAGCTGTTTCATCTGCTTCTGCATCTTCTCCAACACCACGAAATTCGATCGCTGCCAAGTCCGCATAGTGCTGATAACGCTCAATTGCCTCGCGCTGCGCCTGCTTCATAAAATTCTGCGAACTCTTGGGATGCGTATGCGCCAGCATACTGAAGCGTGTTTCGGTTAATGCGAAATCCTTGTAAGCGACACTCGGAGCTTTGGAATCAAGCCGTAAAGGATTCTGCCCTTCATCCAGTTTGCGTGGATCATACCGCAACAGGTTCCAGTGCCCACTGTTCACCGCAAGATCTTGCTGTCGATGGTTGTTCTTCAAATCGACACCGTGTGCGATACAAGGCGAGTAAGCAATAATCAGTGATGGTCCGGGGTAAGCCTCGGCCTCCTGAAACACATGCAGGGTATGAACATCTTTCGCTCCATAGGCAACCTGGGCAACATACACATTGCCGTAGTTCATCGCCATGGAAGCGAGATCTTTCTTGCTGGCTGGACGACCACCCGCTGAGAACTTCGCTACCGCGCCCCGTGGTGTCGCTTTTGAAGTCTGACCGCCAGTATTGGAATAAACCTCGGTATCAAGCACCAGCACATTTACATCCTGACCAGAGGCGAGCACATGATCGAGACCGCCATAGCCAATGTCGTAAGCCCAACCATCGCCTCCGATGATCCACACGCTCTTGCGGCATAAATTCTCTGCGACGCTTTCCAGCTCCCGCGCTTGCGGTGACTCGATCGCTTTTAGCTGCTCACGCAAACTGTCGACACGCTCGCGCTGTTCATACACGCCCTGCTCAGTCGATTCGTCGGCATTGAGAATATCGTTGATCAAAGACTCGTCCACTGTCCCGCTCAAAGTTTGCAGCAACTCCGCGGCATATTCACCCTGCTTATTGACCGCCAGGCGCATACCCAGACCAAACTCGGCATTGTCTTCAAACAAAGAATTGTTCCAGGATGGGCCTCTGCCCTCGGCATTTTTCGTCCAGGGCGTAGTTGGCAAGTTACCGCCGTAAATAGAGGAACACCCCGTCGCATTAGCGACCAGCATCCGGTCGCCGAACAGCTGACTTGCCAGACGGATGTACGAGGTTTCACCACAACCAACGCAGGCACCAGAGAACTCAAACAAGGGCTGCATCAACATGGCGCCCTTCATGGTTCCAACCTTGATTTCACGTCGGTCGTAGTCAGGCAGATTTTTAAAGAAATCCCAGTGAGCGACTTCCTGTTCGACCACCTGCTCTTTCGGCACCATGTTAATGGCTTTGCGGCTCGCATTGGACTTGTCCCTGATCGGGCAGATATCGACACACAAGCTACAACCTGTGCAGTCCAGCGGAGATACCTGATAGGAAATATGTACACCTTCAGGGTAATCCTTACCTTTGATCTGCACGTGCTTGAATCCTTCCGGCGCATCTTTGGCCAGAGTCGCATCAAAGGCTTTGCTTCGAATAACACTGTGCGGACAAACAAACACGCACTTGCCGCAATGGGTACACAAATCTTCTTCCCATTGTGGAATCTCCAGAGCGATATCGCGCTTTTCATAAGCTGCTGTGCCGACCGGGTAAGTACCATCTTCCGGCAGCAAGCTCACGGGAATCAGATCGCCCCGCCCTGCAATAATTTCGCCCGTGACCTTCTGCACAAACTCTGGCGCATCAGCAGGCACACATTCCCGCATGTGCGCAGAACTGCCAACGCTGCCCGGCACCGTCAACTCATGGAGCTGTTCGAGCGTTGCGTCAATCGCCTGATGGTTGATGTCTATAATCCTGCGGCTCTTGCGACCATAGGTTTTGACCACGGCTTCCTTGATATGTGCAATAGCCTCGTCCTCAGGCAACACCCCTGAAACCGCAAAAAAGCAGGTCTGCATCACGGTATTGATATGCTTGCCCATGCCGTTTTCTTCAGCCACCTTGTAGGCATCAATCACAAACACCCGCAAACCTTTATCAATAATCTGCTTCTGAAACGACTCGGGCAAACTCGCCCAGACC
>DAITOW010000069.1:0-11241 GCA_036833965.1 Oleiphilaceae bacterium | reverse complement strand
AGCAGACATGCGCGCATCTATATTTTGTACTAGTCTGTCTAGCTGAAAAGAGACTAGGTAACTAGTGGCGATTCATTGTTTACGTTTATCTGACCTTCAGGCGTATTCTCTCCGTGAACGTAGATGACTTTTTGGATAAGCAACACTAACCAACTAAGCATTTATCAATGCTAAAACAGGAGTTTTTATGTCTGCTACATATAAGGCACACTGTGACTGTAACGCGGTAGAAATTGAGATGATAGGAGAGCCTAAAGTTCATGCCTATTGCCACTGTGAAGATTGCAGGGAGCTGTTACAGGTTCCTTACCATTCTGTATTGGCGTGGGAAGAACATCAGATCAATTTAACCAAAGGGAAAAGTGATTTTGTTGAGTTTCAGCATCCTACGAAAAGAATGAAACGTATTTTCTGCAAACACTGTGGTGACGTGCTTTACAACACAAATGCAATGGGATGGAAATTGGTGTCTCAATTGATGTTTAGGAAATGCAACGATGACCAATTACCAGACAGCTTTCAGTCAAATGCGCATTTTTTCTATGACCGCAGGATTATTGATATCGATGACAACTTAGCCAAGCGATAGTCGATAAGCTGAGTTTGTTTCAAAGGTGTTAACGGAATGAATTGGTCAAATTAGCGGAACGGGCATGTCCGCTAATCTCACACAGCAGCTGTTTACCAAAACGATCAAAGTTCAATATTTTGGGATTGCCTCAAGTTAAAGAGAAGGATTTGATCGACTCGATTCTCGCTTCATTCCTGATCGCTTGCGGTACATTCTGCTAAGTGCGGTTCGATTTTGCAGCGGACTCTGGCAAACAGTTTTAAGGCCTTGGGATGGTACACGCCTTCCTCCCTCAAGCTGATACGTGCCTCGCGAAAGAAATCGTTCCACTGGTTTCTTGCTTCCTCCGAGATGTTAATCCAGTACTTTTCAGGAATAGCGACCTCGCTCTGCTCGATTTCCTTAATTTCCTGATGGTACTTGCTTGCCATGAGATCGCGTGACTGCTGACCAAAACCCTCAGGCACTTTTTTCCAGCGCACCAGCAACTGCATGGTGACCTGCAACGTTGGCCAATTGATGATGCCACCATCGGGCTCAAGCCCCTTGTACATTTCCATCGGCTCATAGGCCAGTGCAGGTGCGCCCGTAACATCCACTACCCGGTTATTGAACTTCTGCAACGCATTACGGATGCTTGAGGATACCGGCGTCATGCCAATGTGCTTGGCGATATACACGGTTGCGGGGGCATTTTCCAACACGGTAATACGCTTGGCAGCGAGGTCACGAGGTGCGTGGATTTTCTTGTCATTGACGAACATAAAGACAGCACCAATGGGCGCAATACCAATGATCTCGTAATCGCCCTGACGCATAAACTCGGCCGCACTTGGATGGCTGAGTGTTTTAATCACTATTCCCAGGTGCTCGTAGGTCGGCAGCGCGCCTACCGCACTGATCGAGCCGGTAAAATCATTGTATTCCCGGGCACGAATATCCGGCAGGTTGAGCATGTCACACACGCCGTTTTTGAATTCTTCAGAGGCCACCCGATCGTCTGTGTAGACCTTGAGGTCAAGATCCACGCCCCAACGAACCGCGTCGATCTGATAGGCCTTCATTTCTTCGTGAACAGGGCCGCCAATGCCAACGAAGTCAAAAACGCACATGGTAATTGGCGTGATCTGATTTGCCTGAACCGCACCGTTGCACAAACCCAGCAGGCATCCAAGCACGAACAGGCAAGATGATTTGGAAGTCTTCATTATTCGAAAGCCTCTCACTCCGTAAAAGAATGGCTCCCTCTTCAGACATACGCTGAAGTACAGCTCGGAGTAAAAGAAGATTAACCCAGTAGGCGCACCAAGGAGTTAATCTGAATCAAGCGACCCTGTAATACCCCTTTAGAGGCCAGATCAATTTATGAGGCGCACCCAATCACACGTCGTAGTTTGTTGAAGCGACGTCCCCGCCCTGCCCTGTCCAGTCTGTGTGATGATACGCGCCACTTGGGTCGTCCTTGCGTTGATAGGTATGCGCGCCAAAGTAGTCGCGCTGAGCCTGAATCAGATTCGCTGGCAGATGTTCAGTTGTGTATGCATCCAGAAAGTTCAGGCCGGCCGCCATACATGGCATCGGAATGCCTAACTCGAAAGACTTGGCAACTACTCTGCGCCAGGCAGGAAGGCAACCTTCCAGTATGTCCTGAAAATATGAGTCCAGACCAAGAAAAGCAATATCAGGGTTTTGCTCGAAAGCATCCCGAATATTCTCTAAAAATGCACTGCGAATAATGCAGCCCTCTCGCCACATCAACGCGACATTGCCGTAATTCAGCGACCAGTCGAACTGCTCAGAGGCGGCGCGCATCAGCATAAACCCTTGCGCGTAGGAAATAATCTTGGCCGCAAGCAAGGCTTGCCGCACATCAGCAAGCCAGCGGTCACATTCATCAAGCTTGATATTCGGCTTCGTGAATAAACCAGACGCGGCAACACGTTCATCTTTCAGTGCTGAAACACAGCGCGCAAACACAGACTCAGTAATGAGTGTGAGCGGAATGCCCAGATCCAGCGCATTGATGCCAGTCCATTTACCCGTTCCCTTTTGCCCCGCCTTATCAAGAATTTTTGGCAACAGGTGGTCACCATTGGCTTCTTTGTAAGCAAGAATCTCACTCGTAATCTCAACCAGATAGCTATCCAGTTCGGTCTTGTTCCATTCTTTGAAGACTTCAGACATCCGCTGTTGATCAAGCCCCAAAGCACTGCTCATAAAGTGATAGGCCTCGGCAATCAACTGCATGTCGCCGTACTCAATGCCGTTGTGCACCATCTTGACGTAATGCCCTGCTCCACCAGCGCCCACCCAATCACAGCATGCTTCACCGCTTGGCGTTTTAGCAGCAATCGCTTGAAAGATTGGCTTCACATGAGGCCACGCCGCGACACTTCCCCCCGGCATGATGGATGGCCCAAACCGGGCACCTTCTTCGCCGCCAGAGACGCCCGTGCCGATAAAGAGAATGCCCTTTTCCTGCAATTCACTGAGACGACGTGCGGAATCGTTGTAATTGGAATTTCCGCCATCGATAATAATATCGCCTGCTGACAAGTGCGGAACGAGCTGAACGATCACCTGATCAACAACGTCCCCCGCGCGCACCATGAGCATAATTTTTCGCGGTGCTTTGAGTTGAGCTACCAACTGTTCTATTGAGGTCGCACCAACAATGTTGGTTCCTTTCGCCGCCCCCTGAAGAAAGTTTTCGACCTTGCTCACGCTCCGGTTGTAGGCCACAACCCGAAAGCCATGATCGTCCATGTTAAGAATGAGATTTTGTCCCATCACGGCAAGCCCGATGACACCAATATCTGCTTCCATTGCCTGCTTCCCGCTCTCCATCATCCTTCCCTCCTAATCCTGAACCAGTAGGCTCGCCGCTGCTGCATCAAGAAGCCACTCTGTCTCACCTTCGAAAGCAAACACATTTGCCGCCGGATAGTGCTCTGCCTCTTCGTCATCTTCAAATAGCCGAGCCAGAATTTCCGCCTTTGAACTACCTGTCACCAGAAAGCTGATGTTCTGGGCATTACAAAGCGTTTCAGCAGAAAGAGAAATTCGCGCCTGCCCCGTTTCAGGATGCGTAGCCTTCACCCAGTTTGACTCCGCCTCATAATCCACCTGGCCAGGAAACAAAGAGGCCGTGTGACCATCCTCTCCCACGCCAAGCAATATCCAATCAAAACTAGGACGGCCCTTGTAGGCTTCCACCTCTGATTTTAGAGCTTTCTCGAGACGTTCCAACTCCTCATCAATTTCTCGAGCACCATCGATCGGATGAAGATTCTCTTCAGGAATCGGCAACTGATCGATAAATGCTCTCTTGGCCTGACCAAAGTTACTCTCTGCGCTCTCTGCAGGCACCATGCGCTCGTCGCCCCACCAGAAGTGGACATTGCTCCACTGAATGCCATCTTTAACAGGGCTACTCAGAATGAAGCGATACAAAGCCATTGGCGTGCTGCCTCCCGACAAAGCGATATGACAAGGCTTGTCGCGAAAGCTCAGAGCCATCATTTTTTCTGCGACCTGTTCAAACATCTCAGGTGCGTCATCAAACACTTTGATTTCAAACATAGAGTCAGCCTCTTACAACTCGCAATAATCGGTGTCAGTCAGGTTTTTACATGGAAAACGCCATTCGCGCTGATCACGCTGCAACAAATCGAAGGCTTCCTTTGGCCCCCAAGTGCCGCAAGCATAACCATAAAGCGCGGGATCGTGATGGTCTTGTTTGTATCGAAGAATCGGCTCGACAAACTCCCAACACGCTAGCACCGCATCGCTGCGCGCAAACAGGGTTGCATCGCCGTTTAGCGCATCGAGTAGCAAACGCTCATAAGCGCTAAGCACTTTGGTTTCTCCGAGGTCCTGATAATGAAAATCCATAGAAACCTCTTCTGCCTCAAAGCCCGCTCCGGGACGCTTGAGGCCAAACTTCATCACGATGCCTTCGTCTGGCTGAATTCGAATAATCAGTCTGTTTCTGGGTGCTTTACTGGCAAACACCGGGTGAGGCGTCTGGCGAAAATGGATAACAACCTCCGTGACGCGGGTTGGCAGGCGCTTTCCTGTTCGCACATAAAACGGCACACCGCTCCAGCGCCAGTTATTAATATGCATTTTAAGCGCTACATAGGTTTCAGTACGCGAACTTGGCGACACGCCCTCCTCTTCGCGGTATCCCGGCAGCTGCCGACCACGAACGGTTGAACCGATGTACTGCCCGAGAACCAGATTACTTTGCAGGTCATGCTCAGTTAGCGGTTGAAGACTCTGTAAAAGCTTCACGACTTCATCCCGGGTAGAGTCCGCATTAATCGCAGCCGGAGGCTCCATCGCCACCATCGCAAGCACCTGCAGAAGATGGTTTTGAAACATATCCCTCAGCGCACCAGAACCTTCGTAATAACCTCCGCGCCCTTCTACACCCAGTGACTCAGAGCCGGTTATTTCGACGTACTCGACAAAGTTCCTGCTCCAGAGAGGTTCAAACATGCCATTGGCAAAGCGAAACACCAGCAAGTTTTGCACGGTCTCCTTTCCGAGATAGTGGTCAATACGGAATATCTGCTCTTCAGCAAAACTTGCATGCAACGCTGAATCAAGTGCCTTGGCTGAAGCCAGGTCATAACCGATCGGCTTCTCGACGATCAGACGTTTCCAGGCGCCATCTTCACTTTTGGTCATGCCATTTTTGGCCAGGCATGTTGGAATCACATCGAAAAGGCTTGGAGGTGTCGCCAAGTAATACAGGGTATTATGGCCCGAGGCATAAGAGTCAGAAAGCTCGGAAAGACGGATCTTCAGGTTAAGGTAATCGGATTCGTCAGCGGTATTGAGCTGCTGGTAGTGGACGATCTCCAGAAACTCCGCCAGACGCTCATTGGAGACACTCTCGTTTTCAAAAAGAAATTCAGCCAAATGGCTTCGGTATTGTTCGTCAGTAAAAGAAGACCGGCTCACACCCAAAACAAAGAATCGATCAGGCAATTGCTTGCTGACGAATAGATGGACCAGAGCAGGAATGAGCATTCTTGCCGTTAAATCCCCTGAAGCTCCAAAAATGACCAGATGGCTATTTTCACTCACTCGCATGGGCTCCCTCCATGACTGCAATTCAGCAACACTACCAAGATACTCCCACTCTAGCTGTTGCCAATCAGATACACAACAAAGCAGAAAAACCCGATGGTGAGTTTTTTGCGCAATGGATTCAGACTAATCAAAATTCGCGTTAAAATGCTCGTTGATTTAAATTACTCAACAGCCAGAACCAAGCAAAACGACGAAGGAATTAGAAATGGGCAGAGCCTATCAAAACCGAAAAGAATCCATGGCGAAAACTGCTGCCGCTAAAACGAAGGTATACAGCAAGTATGGTCGCGAAATTTATGTTGTTGCCAAAGCAGGCGGCATCGACCCGGATGGAAACCTGGCGCTTCGAGGCCTGATTGATCGTGCCAAAAAAGATCAGGTTCCAAGCCACGTTATTGACAAAGCGATTGAAAAAGCAAAAGGCGGTGGCGGAGAAGATTACTCGCCGGCACGCTACGAAGGTTTTGGCCCTGGCAACTGCATGGTGATTGTTGAGTGCCTGACGGATAACCCGAACCGCACCTTTGGCGATGTTCGTCTGTGCTTCACAAAAACCAAGGCCAAAATTGGTACCCAGGGCGCGGTCAGCCACATGTTTGACCATAGCGCGATTCTTGTATTCTCGGGCGAGGACGAGGATGCGGTTTTGGAAGCGCTCATGGAAGCGGACGTTGATGTCACCGATGTAGAAGCAGAGGATGGCAAAATTACGGTATTTGCACCGCACACGGAATCCTACAAAGCAAAACAGGCTTTAATTGACGCATTTGGCGAGATCGACTTCGACGTCGATGAAATCCAGTTCGTGCCTCAAACCACCACCCAAGTTAGCGGTGACGACGTTGAGATGTTCGAAAAGTTTTTGGATATGCTCAACGATCTGGATGACGTTCAGAACGTGTACCATAACGCAGAGCTTTAACTCTTAGCACGCACGACTTATGAAGAGAGCATCAGGCAGACTGCTCGACGCTCTCTTCCTCTGTATCAACACAATCAGCTAGCTGACTCCCATCACTGTTCTCACGACTGGTCTCTTGCGGGGAAGCTTCCTCCAGCGAGTTCAACAAAACCTCTGCAAACGCATCAGGGGCTTCTAACGGAACCCAGTGCCCGCAATCGGGCAATACTTTACTGCTCGCCGGGTGCATAAGTGCTGCCATGTGAGTAGGCACATACTTATCTTTTGAACCCCACATTAAATGAATCTCTCGCTGCTCAGCCAGAGCATCAAGCATACATTGAAAGGGAAGGAATAAGCGAGGCGTCGCCGAACGATACATCTTCAAAATTGTCATTCTTGGCGCCCAGCGATCAACTTTTCCCTCGTAGGTTTCGTCGATTTGCGCTTGCGTCAGCAAGGGGCCGCCACGCTTGAGCTCCCAGTTGAACACCAACTTGTTCATCACCAGCATCGACAACTCGCCGAGCACTGGGGTTCGCCAGACAGCCGCCCAGGGATGCCATCGATACAAATGGCTGAAAGGGAATGAAGCTCCGACAAAGCGCTTCACTTTTTCGGGGAACTGACACGAAAAGGACATAGAATAAATTCCACCCCAGTCATGCGCAACCAATGTCACAGGCTCATTAATTCCCGCAGCTTCGAGAAGCTGATTAACATATTGGCCGTAATGCTTTAACTCGAAAGCAAAAGACGCAGGAACACCAGAGCGATGCATGCCCGGCAAATCAGTTGTATAACAGGTAAAGCGGCTTTTTGCCCTTTCAACGACCGGCTTCCACAAATCGGCGGAATCGGGTACACCGTGAAGAAATAACGCCGGCTCTCCTTCGCCCTCAACATTTAAATAGATAGGAGCCTGATCAATCTCTACAAACATATCACGCCCCCAAGCCAGAACTCTGTGCGGGTAAAAACTGCCCGAAGCCCTTTTCTTTACCTACTGCGTCGCACACTTCTTCGTTGCGAACCGCAAACCTGCCGTTAATCAGCACATGCTCAACCAAACCCGGATTCCGGTTCACCATCCGCTCAATACCACCAAACTCCGGGATAGGCGCTTCATGATACGCGTCCAGCTGTTGATCCAAGCCTTTTGGATCGAGCACGACAACGTCCGCCCTTGCGCCCTCACGAACATAGCCGGCATCAATGCCAAACCAGTCGGCTTGCTCACCTGTTACGCGCCATACAGCTTCTTCCATGCGCATAATTTCCCGACCTTCTTTTTTTGCATCACTGACCAATTTCAAAAGTCGTAACGGGAAGTTGTAGTACGCCATGTTTCGGATATGCGCACCGGAATCCGAAAAGCTGATTAGCAGGCTTTTTTCACTCACCAGCTTTTCAAGGCGATCTTTTCGGTAGTTGGCAATTACTGTGTGCCATCGCAATAATGAACCGAACTCAACAATCAGATCCAGGAACAGATCGACCGGATGCAGGTTTCTTGCTTTTGCGACCTGCCCGAAGCTCTTGCCCTTTAAGCTTTCATCCGGACACTCAATGATCGTTGCATCATCAAAATCCCGCTGCCACACGCGAGGACCCCACTTGTTCTCATAGTCTTTGCGGAAGCGACGCCGGTAACTCTCGTCTTTCATCAATGCATTACGCTCTACTTCAGATTTGAGATGCAAGGCAGCCTGGCCTGCACCAAACTCTTCAAAAATGACGAGATCAATGCCATCAGCATAAACTTCAAACGGATTCGGCAAAGACTGCCATCGGAAGTCCGCCTTGCCTAACTTATTCACCAGGCGCGTAATTGGTGCAACAATCGAGACCAGTGCCGGACTCGCCTTCAGATCCATCAAAGAGATCAATGTCATTTTTAACGGCTTGCGGAAGAACAGCCCCATACTCTCGAGGAAGAACAGAATAATATTCACCTTAGTCACAATATTGGGGGCTCCTTGGTGAATCGCCCCCCGCTTGCGCAACACCGAGTTAAGACGTCGGAACTCCTTCCACTTGGCATACGTTGAAGGTAAAGAAGCACTTCGGTAACGATCACCATCCAGTTTGTCCCAGGATGTGGTCATTGCAGACATGCCCAGCAAGCCGTTATCAAGGGCATCACTTAACATGCTTTCCATTTGCTGATATTCACTTTCGGAAATATCTGCCGCAGGGTCTACCGCTCGGCCCAAACCCAAAACAGCGGCCCGAATTTCTGAATGTCCGATAAAGCTACTGACATTTGGACCCAAAGGATGCGCCTTAAGAAAGTCCACATATTCACGCGAATCCTTCCAGGTCTTTTTTTCTTTTAATAGAGGAAGAACATGCTCTCTGGGAACAGACTCGACCCGCGTGAATAGATCTGCACAGTCCTCCGCCTCAAGACTGGTCATACTAATTGAGCAGTTACCTATGGTCACAGTCGTCACCCCGTGACGAACCGACTCATGCAAGCCAGGCGCTGCAATGACCTCTGCATCATAATGGGTGTGGCTATCAATAAAGCCCGGCATTACCCATTTGCCGGACGCATCGATGCACTCGCCGGCTTCATCCGCCGCTATCTCCGAATTTGAGACAAGAGCAACCTTGCCACCCTTGATGCCAATATGACGAACACTGGCAGGGGCTTTTGACCCGTCAAATAGCAGACCATTGTTAATCACGA
Organism: Oleiphilaceae bacterium; assembly: GCA_036833965.1. Lineage (GTDB taxonomy): Bacteria > Pseudomonadota > Gammaproteobacteria > Pseudomonadales > Oleiphilaceae > PZPK01. The sequence goes on along the minus strand of DAITOW010000069.1, from coordinate 1,971 downwards.
TGTCAAAACGTGGCATACGGCTCACTCCTTCGGCTTCAGCGCGTGGTTTTTTATTTTAGTCTGTACAGAATACGTGCAAAGTTTAAAAAGCGCGCAATTAAGGACAATTCAGCAATTGCGATTTTCGGCCTTGCCGTAATCAGACTCGAGCTCTAACATTGTCGAAGCATTTTTTTAACATGAACACGGAAGACTCATGAATATTCAGCGCAACAAATCGGACATAGCCAGAGCTTCCCGTCAGCTATGTTTTCTCTTCTTGCTCGCCGTCTGCGCAAGCAATCCGGGCTTTAGCTACGCTGAGGTATACAAGTGGGTGGATGAGCAAGGTAATGTTCACTTTGGTGACCGCCCGCCTCAAAAAGAGAAAGCGACCAACCTCAGCGACAGTCTGAAGCCGCTTAACCTTTCTACCGACTTAAGCAATCCGGGCATGATCCGTAACGCAGAACAGGCGCGCCAGGACGAACTCAACCGAACAAGGCAGGAACAGCAAAGAAAGCAGCAAATAGCCAACTCAAAGGAGTATCAGCAATACTGCAAGGAAGCCAAGCGACGCCTGCGCAGTATTTCCGGCCCGGTCGTGTTTTATGATGAACAGGGAAAACAGGTGAAGGTAACCGAGAAAGAACGGGAAAAGAGGGAACAGGAATTACGTAACGAAATTGAAAAGAAATGCAAGTGATGAAACAACAGGGCAAACTCTTCATCCCTCTCATCTTCCTGCTGATTCCCAATCTGGTTTTTGGTGAGATATATAAATATCAGGACGAGCATGGTCGCTGGCATTTCAGTGACAAAAAACCAAAGCACCAAACCAAAGTGGAACATGTCGAAGTAAAAATCAACAACCCCCTGTCGAAAACCTTCAAGGTCGAACTGGTAAAAGAGGAAGATAATGGCAAGATCAATTTCCTCCTGAAAAATCCGCTCTTCGCACCCGTGCAGTGTTACTTCCACTTGCCGGGCTACGATGCACCAGAACAGGCGTTAATTGAAAGTCAAAGTGAGATCAATATTCTGGCAAGCCAGGATCAATGGCTTCAGGAAAGTGACATTGAGTATGGGTGTTTAATTGGCTCACCGGAAACCAAACCCGACAAAAGCCTGTATCAAGTACCTTTCAAAGGATTCAAAAGCCTGCAAGTAACCCAAGGGTTCAAAGGACGGTTCAGCCACAATCAACAGCCACAGCTGTACGCCATTGATATTGGTATGCCAGTTGGCACACAAATCGTCGCCGCGCGCGATGGAATTGTGCTTGATACGAGAGACAATTATGCCCACTCAGGGGTCAGTAGCAGCTATTTTTATGACAAGGCGAACTATGTCATGGTCTTGCATGAAGATGGCACCTATGCAACGTACGGCCACCTTCTCATCGGAAAAATACCCGTCAAACCCGGAGACCCGGTAAAGGCCGGCGATCTCATCGGATACTCAGGAAACACGGGCTTTTCAACAGGCCCGCATTTGCACTTCGTCATTCAGTACAACCAGCAAGGCAAACCTTCATCCCATAAATTCCGGCTACAACAGAGCGATGGTTCCATCGTTGAGCCAAACCGTGGTATCTGGCTTCTCCCTGCAAACTAGAGATGCGAGCGTGACTACAACACAAATACCAAAACGAATGGTAAAACCAGTGCACTCATAATATTACCCGTTAGTACGATGGAGGCTACCTTCTCTGGCTCGTAGTTTAATTGCTCGGCAACAAGATAATTCAACACCGCCGGCGGAAGCGCCGAGAAGATGAGTAACATAGCCAACTGTTGTTCCGGCAGATCCAGAAACATACTGACCAATAAAGCAGAAGCCAGTCCACAGACCGGTGCCCACAAACCTGAAATAAGACCAATCCGCCAGTCACTTAGGTTAGCTTCGTAGAGCCTTGCACCGAGGGCAAAAAGCATCAAAGGGATGGAAATCTGACCGAGCATCTTTATTGCAACCTGAACAAACTCGGGC
>DAITOW010000068.1:0-11259 GCA_036833965.1 Oleiphilaceae bacterium | reverse complement strand
CGTTGATTGCTTGCGCATCAATCCCGGCAATATCGGGAAAGAGGATCGTATTCGAGCTGTCATAGACTGCGCTAAAGACAAGGGTATTCCGATTCGAATTGGCGTAAACGCGGGCTCTTTGGAAAAGGACTTGCAGAAAAAATACGGTGAGCCGACGCCAGAAGCTTTGGTTGAGTCGGCAATGCGTCATGTGGACATTCTGACTCGCCATAACTTCGAGAATTTCAAGTTAAGCCTTAAGGCATCCGATGTGTTTATGACGGTTGCTGCTTATCGTCAAATCGCCAGTCAGATTGATCAGCCTTTGCATTTGGGTATTACCGAAGCGGGCGGATTTAGGTCAGGAGCGGTTAAATCGGCGATTGGCCTCGGAATGCTGTTGATGGATGGTATAGGAGACACTTTGCGAGTGTCGCTCGCTGCTGATCCGGTAGAAGAAGTGAAAGTAGGTTATGACATCCTGAAATCGCTTAAGTTGCGCTCTAAAGGCATTAATTTCATCGCTTGTCCAAGTTGCTCCCGACAAAACTTTGATGTTGTAAAGACAATGAATGAGCTTGAAGGACGTCTCGAAGATATCAGCACGCCGCTGGATGTTGCGATCATTGGTTGTGTCGTAAATGGCCCGGGGGAAGCAAAGGAAGTCGATTTGGGGCTGACAGGCGGGTCGCCCAATAATTTGGTTTATATCGATGGTAAGCCCGACCATAAATTGGGTAATGAGAATCTGGTCGAAGCGCTTGAACAACGTATTCGGGCGTTAGCCGATGCAAAAGCGGCACTCAATGAAAGCATTATCGTTAAATCATAGCGACGAAAATCAACGTTTATAGGTTAATAGTTTGGCAAAAATTCAAGCAATCAGGGGGATGAACGACCTTCTCCCTGATCAATCTCCCAAGTGGCAATATCTCGAAAAAATCGTTTCTAATATACTTGCGCAACATGGCTATCAGGAAATCCGGATGCCGATTGTGGAACAGACAGAATTGTTCAAGCGATCGATTGGTGAGGTTACGGATATCGTTGAGAAGGAAATGTATACCTTTGAAGACCGTAATGGAGACAGTCTGACCTTACGTCCTGAAGGCACGGCTTGCTGCGTGCGTGCAGCGGAACAGCATGGGTTGTTGTTCAACCAGACTCAGCGTTTATGGTATCAAGGGCCGATGTTTCGGCATGAACGTCCGCAAAAAGGACGATATCGTCAGTTCCATCAGATTGGTGTCGAGTGCTTTGGTTTTGAAGGCCCTGATATAGACGCCGAGCTGATTGCTATTACGCATCAATTGTGGAAGAAACTGGGTATCCAGGACTCCGTTGAGCTTCAAATCAACTCATTGGGTTTGCCAGAAGAGCGAGCAGCATTCAAGACCGCTTTGGTTGAATACCTTGAACAGTACAAGGATCAATTAGATGAAGACAGCTTGCGCCGCCTTACTAGTAATCCTTTAAGAATACTCGATTCCAAAAATGAACAAACGCAGAACGTTCTCCGCGATGCGCCGGTATTGACGGATTATTTCGGAGAGGGCTCCAAGAAGCATTTTGCGGAGCTGACAGGCTATCTTGATAGTTTGGGTATCCAATATGTTGTCAATCCCAAGCTTGTTCGTGGTTTGGATTACTACTCAAATATGGTGTTCGAGTGGGTGACGGATGCGTTAGGCGCTCAAGGCACAGTTTGCGCGGGCGGTCGATTTGATGGGCTGGTCAAGCAGCTTGGAGGCAAAGGTTCTCCGGGTGTCGGTTTCGCCATGGGTGTGGAGCGTTTGGTGCTCTTACTTGATGAGTTGGGTTTGTTTCCCGGGCATCTGGATTCGGTTGCAGACGTGTATATCGTTGCTGCGGGCGAGGGGACTCAGGTGAAGGCGTTTGAACTGGCTTCGATGGTACGCGATAACACATCGTTGCGAGTGCTTCAGAATATGGGGCAAGGCTCATTTAAGTCCCAGATGAAAAAAGCTGACAAGTCGGGTGCGCGCTATGCCTTGATTATCGGTTCAGATGAGGTTGCGAATGGCTCCGTGCTTATCAAGCCGTTACAGTCAAATGAAGAGCAAAAAAGCATCGCGCAGTCGCAATTGCTTGAATACATCAACGAATGAATACAGTAAACTATGACGCTTCGCAGAAGCGGCGTATAAGAAATATTTAAGTGGAGTAAGTTGTGGACGAGTTTAAGACCGAAGAAGAACAAATCGCGGCGATAAAAAACTGGTGGAAAACCAACGGGACATCGGTAATTCTCGCAATCGTTGCGGCACTGGCGATCGTATTTGGCTATCGGGCTTGGCAAAGCAATGTAGAAGCCAACAAGGCATCTGCCTCTGGTCTTTACCAACGATTGTTGAACGTAACAACAGCCCAGCAGGGGCTTGGTGACGAGCAGTCAGCGAAGTTTATTGCGGGTGAGATCAAGGATAATTATTCAGAGACTGAGTACGCACGGTTTGCGGCTCTGTATTTGGCGAAGATCCATGCGGAAGCTGGAGAATTGGATGAGGCGGTTGCTGAACTTGATTTCGTACTGGCCTCCACACAAGATGTGCGTACTACCCATATCGTGACAGCCAGAAAAGCGCGTGTTCTAGCGTCTAAAGGCGAATATGATGCAGCTCTTGCGTTATTGAATGCGACGGACGAGGCATTTAAGCCTAGCTACCTGGAAATCACCGGCGATATTTTACTTGCCCAAGGTGACGAGGAAGGTGCGAAGGAAAACTATCTCGAAGCGTATAGTCTGGTTAAGGAAGAGCCTCAGAGGGCTCCGCTGTTAGGTGTAAAACTATCCGATCTCGGTGTAGATACTCGCAGCCTTTAAACTGAGTCGCAACCAATTAGCCCAGGTTAATGAAACATGAATAAGAGACTAATTCGGTTTCTTGTAATGAGCGCGGTTTTTACCGCGCTTTTTGCTTGTAGCTCCGAGCCTGTAAATGTTCCTGCTGAATTGTATGATATTGAAGATCCGGTTGAACTCGAGGAAGTGTGGGACGTAGATACCGGTGTCGGTGATGACGAACTTCAGGTTCAACTCGAGCCCTTCGTAAGCGGACCTGTTGTTTTTACGGTGGATATTGAAGGGACGATACAAGCTCGATCCGTTGATAGCGGGGATCTGACTTGGGAAGTGGAGTTAGATCAACGTATTAGCGCAGGCATTTCGGGAGACAGTCAGCGAATATACGTGAGCAGTTTCCAGGGAGAGGTTATTGCTCTTTCCCGAGAAGACGGTTCAGAAATATGGCGTGCCAGATTGAGCTCCGAGGCTCTTAGTGTAGCTGCGAGCGATGGCTCAATCGTTGTTGTTCATTCCAGTGATGGGCGCATTTTTGCTTTTAACACCGATACCGGGCAACAGCGATGGCGTTATGACAGTGATACGCCTGCTTTGTCTTTGAGAGGTACCTCGTCACCAATGATCTATGAGAATTCAGTGCTCGTAGGACTCGCTAATGGGGATTTGGTTAACCTGGATCTATCGGATGGAAGAATGCGTTGGGAGGTCAGTCTTGGCCAACCTTCGGGGAGAACCGAACTTGAGCGGCTAGTGGATTCGGATGGGGACTATGCGGAGCTCTACGGCACGCTTTTCGCCGCAGCGTTTCAGGGAGATGTAAAAGCTGTTAGTGTCGCGACAGGCGCAGAGTTATGGAATCGCCCCATATCTACCTATCATGGCGTTGCAGTATCAAAGGTCGCTGAATTGCTAGTCGTTACCGATGATTCTGGTCGCGTATATGGTCTGGATACCGCCTCAGGCAAGGAACTTTGGAAGTCGGAAGCTCTTCGTTACAGGCGTTTAAGTGGCGCAGTGATTCTTGAGAATTATGCTGTTATAGCGGACTTCGAAGGTTACGTTCATCTACTGGATTTAGGTTCTGGTAAAATTGTGGGGCGTGTCCGACCTGACAGTGATGGAGTAATGGGGCGCATGAAAGTCGTTGGAAAGACTCTCTACGTCTATACTCGTTCAGGTGATTTGTACGCATACCGTTTAAACCCTTAGCTGGAAATTCCTCAATGGTTCCTGTAATTGCGCTGGTTGGGCGCCCAAATGTTGGTAAATCAACGCTTTTCAATCGGATGACCAAGTCCCGAGATGCGATCGTTGCCGATTATCCCGGTCTGACGAGGGATCGAAAGTATGGCGAGGGTGTTTTTGAGGAACGTAAGTATATCGTGATCGATACTGGCGGTCTGACAGGCGATGAAGAGGGTATTGATGCTGCAATGGCTGAGCAGTCTTACCTCGCTATTCAGGAAGCTGATCTGGTTCTTTTTGTTGTGTCCGCGCGCGACGGACTGACGCCTGCCGATGAAATGATTGCGCAATCTATTCGACAGTCCGGAAAACCCTACGAGTTGGTCATTAACAAGATAGATGGGTTGAATCAGGAGGGCGTTGAGATTGACTTCTTCAAACTTGGCGCACCAAAACATCACCTTACTGCGGCCTCACAAAATAGGGGAATTGCATCTCTTGTTGCAGAGTCGCTTGATAATTTTCCAGAGAGTGAGGTTGAAGATAAGGACGAGCAACGAGGTTGTAGTATCGGTATTATTGGTCGTCCAAATGTCGGCAAATCAACGCTTGTAAATCGCTTGCTGGGCGAGGAGCGTGTGGTGGTGTTTGATTTACCCGGTACGACACGTGATAGCGTCTATATACCCTATGAGCGGAGGGAAAAGCCCTACACGCTTATTGATACTGCGGGCGTCCGTCGTCGAAAGAACGTCAAAGAGACTGTAGAGAAGTTCTCTATCGTTAAAACGTTGCAGGCCATAGCTGATTCAAATGTCGTTGTTTTGGTCATTGATGCACGGGAAGGTGTGGTTGATCAGGATCTGCACTTGCTAGGCTTTGCGATGGACGCAGGTCGAGCAATCGTCATCGCCGTCAACAAATGGGATGGAATGACGGGAGAAGAAAAGCAGGCTGTGAAAAATGAGCTCTCACGTCGTTTGGTATTTATGGACTACGCGAACACGCACTTTATATCTGCAAAGCATGGAAGTGGCGTGGGTGATCTGTACAAGTCAATTGATCAGGCTTATGCATCTGCTTTCGCCAAGTGGCCAACCAAGAGGTTGACCGAGCTACTGCAAGATGTGGTTAGCGATCATCAACCTCCGGTAGTACGAGGCCGAAGAATAAAACTCCGGTTTGCGCATCAGGGTGGTTCCAATCCTCCTTTGATCGTCGTGCATGGTTCCAAGACTGATGAGTTGCCTGATAGTTATAAGCGGTATTTGGAAAACACCTTCCGAAAAGTTTTAAAGGTGAAAGGTACCCCTATCCGTTTTGAATTCAAGACAAGTGACAATCCTTTCGCAGCTCCAGCCAATAAGCTCTCTGCTAAAGATCAGGTGAAGGCCTCGCGCAAAGCTGACGCCAAGAAGTATGAAAGTAGACGCTCAAAGAATAATCCGAGAGGCTCAAAAGGTAAGCGATGAATAAAATTGCACTGGTGACGATGGGTGGGACGATTGACAAGGATTATTTTGATGCCTTGAGTGATTACAAGGTTGTTGACTCGATTGTTCCGGCCTTGCTTGAAAGAATTGGTTCCGGCGTGGTTATCGAACACTATGAGATATGTCGCAAAGATAGTCTTGAGCTGACTGACGAGGATCGTCAGGCACTCAGTTCGCGGTTGCGGGCTCTTGATGTTGAAAAGATTCTCGTCACGCACGGAACGGATACGATGGTTGATAGTGCCTTAGCTATTGGGGACTTTAGCGATAAGACTGTTGTGTTTACTGGTGCAATGAGGCCAGCCCGGTTTACCGATACAGACGCGCTGTTCAATGTTGGAGTAGCCATAGGCGCATTGCAAAGTCGTTCTTCCGGCGTTTACATCGCGATGAGTGGGCAGGTATTTACACCAGATTCCGTCAAGAAAAACAGGAGCGCACAGCTCTTTGAAAGCACAAAATCCTGATCAGTCTCTTTGTCCATTGTGCGGGGAATCAAATGCCTGTGCGATTGTTGAAGGCGACGGGTTGCGCGCTACAGAAAGCTTTCAGTGTTGGTGTATGTCGTATCCAAAAGTTGACTTGGAGCGAAAACAGCTGAATGTCGCTTGTTTGTGCGCTAAATGCTTAAAACAGCAGTTACAGAGTGCCGGGAATGGTGAAATGGCCTCTTAAGGCATGTAAACTTCCCCAATACATTGACCAAGTGTTTTACGAATGAAGATCATTTTAAGTATTGCTGTCGCTGGAGCGATCGGAGCGGTTCTCCGATATGTTGTCGTTAGCATGGTAGGGGTGCGGTTTTTTCCATTTGGAACGTTGTGCGTAAATGTACTAGGTTCCCTGCTTATGGGGGTAGCCTATGTCGTTATTGTAGAAAAAACGCTGACGGATCCTCATTTGAAACCATTGCTGATGACAGGTGCATTGGGCGCATTTACTACCTTCTCGGCGTTTTCGCTTGAAACGTGGGACTTGATTGAGAAGGGTGATTTGGCGCTGGCGATGCTTTATGTCTTTCTGTCAGTTATTTTGTCGGTTGGCGCTTTATGGCTAGGGATATCCCTTAGTCGAATTGGCTTGGCCTGAATAAGTTTTAAAAACTCAATGAATTTAAAGAACTATGTTAGATCCAAAACTCATACGAAATGATGCAGCATCAGTCGCTAGTCGACTAAAACTTAAAAAGTACACATTAGATGTGGCTGCCTTTGAAGCACTTGAAGATCGACGGAAAAGTCTTCAAGTAGAAACCGAAAACTTGCAAAGCGAGCGCAATGCGCGTTCCAAAGGCATCGGTAAGGCTAAGGCCGCAGGTGAGGACATTGCACCACTTATCGCTGAAATGGACAAAATGGGTGCCGAACTTGAGTCAAAGAAAGCTGACTTGAAAGTCTTGCAAGATGAGTTAAATAACTTGCTTGCCGGTATGCCAAATATTCCGGATGACGATGTGCCAGAGGGTGAAGATGAATCCGATAATGTCGAGGTACGCAAGTGGGGTCAGATCACTGATTTTGATTTTGAGGTCAAAGATCACGTAACTCTTGGTGAAGAGCTTGGTACCCTTGATTTTGAAACCGCGACAAAACTTACGGGCTCCCGCTTTGCGGTAATGAGAGGTTCGTTGGCGCGATTGCATCGTGCTCTTGCTCAGTTCATGTTAGATACTCATTCAGCTCAAAATGGTTATGAAGAAACATACTTGCCATACATTGTTAACGATGAGTCGTTGTATGGTACTGGTCAGCTTCCGAAGTTTTCAGAAGATCTGTTTAAGCTAAATGCTGACAGAGAATTTTACCTCATCCCGACCGCTGAGGTACCAGCGACCAACATCGTTCGAAATGAGATTTTGGACGAGGCGAGTCTTCCTCTTAAGTTTGTTTGTCATACCCCTTGTTTTCGAAGTGAAGCAGGATCCTATGGTAGAGATGTTCGAGGAATGATCCGTCAGCATCAGTTTGATAAGGTTGAATTGGTGCAAGTCGTTAAGCCGGATCAGTCTGATGAAGCTTTGGAGGCGTTGACCGGGCACGCAGAAGGCATTCTTCAGGCTTTAGAGCTTCCTTATCGTGTTGTTAAGCTTTGCGGTGGTGATCTAGGGTTCTCTGCAGTCAAGACCTACGATCTTGAAGTATGGTTGCCAGGCCAGCAGGCTTATCGGGAAATTTCGTCCTGTAGCAATACCCGAGACTTCCAGGCGCGTCGAATGCAGGCTCGATATCGGGATAGTGAATCCGGCAAGCCAGCCTTAGTTCACACCCTAAACGGTTCAGGCCTGGCCGTTGGCAGAACAATGATTGCGGTTATGGAAAACTATCAACAAGCCGATGGCTCCATCAGGGTTCCCGAAGTTCTTAAGCCGTACATGGGTAATTTAGACGTTATCCGTTAAGTCGGTTGCTATGAGTTGGTTACCTATCGTATTTAAGCCCACCTCTCGCAAGATTTGTGTTCTTGGGTGCGGCTTGAAAGCGCAGCGAAAAATCAGGTTTCTGCTGCGCTTTTCATTTCCAGTTACCGTTTTTCATTTTCCTGGTGAGGAACTTCCATCTCTGGAAGGTGCGGAGTTAAAAGAGCTAGCTTCAATTGATGATATTACACCGGAACTATTCAAGTCCTGTTTCTTGAGCGTTGCCGCGGCTGAGCCAACGCAAAATGCAGCGTTTGCCGCAATGGCGGGCGCGTGTGGGGTTCCCGTTCATATAGCTGAGGATGTTGACGGGAGTGACTTTCTGTTTCCCTCCTTGATAGAGCGTGGTCCGATCAGTATTGCTGTTTCCAGCAGTGGTCAACACCCAACGCTGACCAGACTTATTCGAAGTCGGATTGAGTCGATACTGCCAGCCCGACTTGGTGATCTGAGTGCACTAGCTGTTGAATTGCGGTCTCTGGTTAGAGAGAAGTTGCCTCAAATTAATCGGCGCAGGGCATTCTGGGAAAAGCATTTTGAAGGGCGTGTTGCTGATTTGGTATTCAGTGGGAGGGACGGTGAGGCTCGTAAGCTATTGCTGGATAGCCTTAGCATGGTCGCTAATGAAACCTCGAGAGAGGTGGGTGAAGTTTATCTTGTTGGTGCCGGGCCTGGTGATCCGGATTTATTAAGTTTCAAAGCGCTGCGTTTGATGCGGCAAGCTGATGTCGTGCTCTACGATCGGCTGGTTTCTCCCCAGATCTTGAATCTCGTCCGTCAGGACGCTGATATGATTGATGTCGGTAAACAACGTGCAAACCACACCCTCCCGCAAGATGGCATTAATGAATTACTTGCTTCATTAGCCTTGCAGGGGAAGCGCGTGCTGCGTCTAAAAGGGGGAGATCCTTTTATCTTTGGTAGAGGGGGAGAGGAGATTGAAACTCTTGCGAAGCAGGGGGTGCCATTCCAGGTTGTGCCTGGTATTACTGCTGCTGCGGGTTGTGCCAGCTATTCGGGGATTCCCTTAACGCACCGTGATTATGCCCAATCGGTGCGCTTTGTAACTGGGCATCTTAAGAACGGGACGACAGATCTTGATTGGCAAAGTCTGATTGCCGAGCAGCAGACGCTGGTATTTTATATGGGACTTGTTGGCCTGCCTGCTATTAGTGAAAACCTCATCAAGCACGGCATGAAGGAGTCGATGCCTTTAGCGGTCATATCAAAAGGTACCTTGCCAGACCAGCGTGTTCTCATTTCAACATTAAAGGAGGCGCCATTGGAAGTATCAAAGGCAAATTTAAGCGCGCCGACGATAATTATTATCGGAGAGGTTGTAAGACTCCACGATCAACTTCAATGGTCAAAATAGCCTCATCTTTGTAACACCAAACTTTATTTTGGTAGCGAAATGTATCTTTGAGCAGGCGCTATCAGTCACAATAGCAAGCTGTTCCGGCAGATTCTGACACTTTGCGCCATACTGATACCCGAGATGTTAAAAAGTACTCGCTGGCTGCAGCGAAACTTATTGAATCCTGAGGTAGGGTATGAGCATTATTCCACGATCTGCTATTCGATTATTAGAACTACAATCTGTTCCACTAACGCAAGTTGGTATTGAAAGTGTCGCTTCAGCAAGTCAGGGTGAAAAGAAGTCTTCTGGCGGATTTTTGAGTAATCTGAAAAAAGGCTTTAAGGCCAAAGATAAAGTCGAGCCTTTGCACAATACACGAAAGCAGCGTTTTTCGTTCAATATGGCGGCTTGGTTAAGATTTGGTTTGTCCGATGAAACACGCCTCGTCACTCTTTGTCTTGCGTATACTGATGCAAACGGCGAACAGGTTGTGTTGGTTGAAGAAAAAACGGTTGAAGACAAGACCAGCGCAATGCTGTCTTCGTTCGTCGAAATAGAAACAAAAGGTCCTTTGCTAGGATTGAAAGTTTGTTGCGCGGGTTTGAAAGCGGAAGATCGTTGTTACATCGAAGATTTGAGTATTAAGCGTGCGGATACGCAAGCCAAAGCTGCAGTCTAGAACGAGTTAAACGATACAAAAAAGCCGCAGGCTCGACAAGATCCTGCGGCTTTTATGTTAGTGCCAGATGGCTTATCTGTTTGGTAACACGTCTTTTAGCTTGGCGTGCATATCGAGAATAGCTTTCTCAGTAGTTTCCCAATCGATGCAGGCATCCGTGACCGATACGCCATATTTGAGGTCTTCAAGTTTTTCAGGAATAGACTGACTGCCCCAGTTGAGATTACTTTCTACCATTAAGCCAATTATAGACTTGTTGCCGTCCATGATCTGGTTGGTAGCATCTTGCATTACCAATGGCTGTAAGGCTGGATCTTTGTTGGAGTTGGCGTGACTGCAATCGATCATGATGTTTTTCGCTAGATCCGCTTTTTCCAGTGCCTGTTCACATAGCGCGACATTTACTGAATCATAATTCGGCTTTCCGCCACCGCCACGAAGCACTACGTGGGCATAAGGGTTGCCTTTGGTGCGCACGATTGAAACCTGTCCTTCGCGATTGATTCCAAGAAAGCTGTGCGGGTGAGCAACGGAACCAAGTGCGTTGATGGCAACGCCCAAGCCGCCATCTGTTCCATTCTTAAACCCGATTGCGACGGAAAGGCCGGAGCTCATCTCCCGGTGTGTTTGGGACTCGGTAGTCCGCGCACCGATAGCAGACCATGAAATCGTGTCTTGCAGATATTGTGGGGAAATAGGATCGAGTGCTTCTGTTGCCGTAGGCAGACCAATTTCAGCGATATCAAGCAGAAGCTTACGACCGATGTGCAGTCCGTCTTCAATCTCAAATGAATCGTTGAGGTGAGGATCGTTAATAAGCCCTTTCCAGCCGACAGTTGTTCTCGGCTTTTCGAAATAGACGCGCATCACCAGATACAATGTGTCTTGCACTTTGTCCGAGAGCTCTTTCAGCTTTAACGCATAGTCTTTGGCGGCCGCGACATCATGTATTGAGCATGGACCCACGACGAGAAAAATACGCTTGTCCTTGCGATCAAGAATATCGTTAATCGTCTGGCGACCCTTTTGAATGGTTTCTTTCGCTTTTTCGGACAGCGGAATATCGCTTTTCAGCTGCGCTGGTGTAATAAGAAGTTCTTGGCTGGCAACATTAATGTTGTCTAATTCGATGCTCATCGTTTTAACCTACTGATTATCGTCTACTACCGACAGGTTATTGTTTTAAAGTACAAAGTTAACTCGGCCGATGATGTTGCAGCAATACAAGCTGCTTTGCAACGTCTAGCGCCAAGTTCCGTGATAGATTCGTGAACTACCCAGCAGCGCTTCGCGACAACTGGGCTTCTGAAGTTAGGTGCTAGA
>DAITOW010000067.1:0-11303 GCA_036833965.1 Oleiphilaceae bacterium | reverse complement strand
TAAATCGGAGTTAGCTGATCCGGTGGGCGATGCTCTTCTTTGCCTTTGAGAATCTGGTATTCCGGATGGTAAAACTCCAGACCAGTCTGCCCGAGTCTGGCTTCACCATAGCACCGCAATCTGGTGCCGGGTGTTAGTTGCTTCGCTTGCGCAGCGCTGAAATGGTAGAAACGCAAGGCGACCTGTCCTGAACTATCTTGCACATGTACTTCCAGACTGCGTCTTCTGCCATGAACGACACGACTCCCCTTTACCTCAACTTCGAACAGGGCGTGTTGTCCTGCTCTGAGATGGCCGAGCGGGAAGATTCGAGTTCGATCCTCATATCGAAACGGGAGATGAAATAGCAGGTCCTGAATTGAGAAGATATCCAGCTTTTGCAGAGTTTCGGCGAGACTGGCCCCGACACCTTTTAATTGGGTGAGTGGAATTTCATTGAGGTCAGCCATTCTCTTCGGCGCTCAACGTTTGTGCTTGGCCAACTAAGCAAGATCCCTTTTGGTTTAAGCTACCCATTTGTTCCGTGCGAAGTATTTGTTATTTGTGGTTGAGTCGTGCGTTCTTTACCTTGTAGATTAATGGTAGTGTTTTTTATTTGGCAATGCAGCAACTTAACCGCATCTTTGGTGACGCTTTATGAAACCATCCTGTTTGTTCGTTGGCTTTGGTCAAATTGCGAGTCGGGTTTTTAATGATTTAAGCGATGAAGTTGAGGCTTATGTACTCAAGCGCTCTCTCAGCAATAAACTTCCTGAGGGGATCTGCCAAACCTATTTGGGGGATGTTGCAACTGAGATAACCTGGCGTTCTATTCCGTCAGATTTCGATATTGTGTTGTTCTGCGTGACCCCTGGCGGGCGACTTGCCGAAGATTATCGCCAAGTGTTTCATTTAGGTTTACAACGCTGCATTCGGCATTTTGAAAATGCAAAAAAGGCACCGCATGTCTTTTTTGTTTCCAGTACCAGTGTGTACAGCCAGGATGACGGCGAATGGCTCGACGAAACAAGTCCGGCTGAACCGGTTTCCGCGACCGCGAAAGTCCTTCGTTTGGCAGAACGTGAACTGCAAAACAGCAATATGCCGCATACCATTGTGCGTTTCAGCGGTATATACGGAGCGGACAGAACCTACATGATCCGGCAAGTGCTCGAGGGTCAGGCTGTTTTGAGTACAGCAGAGCGTTTGAGTAATCGAATTCACGAAGACGACGCAGTGGGCTTTTTGGCTTTTCTGATTCGGCGCGTTCTATCGGGCGACCCTGTTGATGCACTTTATATCGCGACGGATTCTTCACCGTGTGACCTGAACGAGGTGTATGGCTTTATTGCCCGGAAGCTGGGCTTGGTGCCGCATTTTATGAAAGAGGGAGAAGAGACACCGAGACGTACCGGGAACAAACGCCTGTCGAATCAACGACTACTTGAATCAGGGTATCGGTTGGCGTATCCAGGGTTTAAAGAGGGTTATGACGAGATGTGCACTCTGGTCGCACCCTCCAGGGATGTTCGTTAAGCTGGGCGATGCTTAAAGAACAACAATACCGTCCATTTCAACTTCGGCACCTTTTGGTAGCGCAGCAACACCAATCGCTGCTCGCGCTGGATAAGGCTTCTGGAAGTAGGTTGCCATTACTTCGTTGACCGTTGCGAAGTTACCCAGGTCTGTAAGAAAGATATTGAGCTTGACGATGTCTTGTAAACTTCCACCCGCTGCTTCACATACAGCTTTCAGATTCTCAAATACTTGCTTGATCTGATTCTCGATTCCGCCCCCGACGAGTTCCATGCTTGCCGGATCTAATGGAATTTGGCCTGACAGATATACCGTATTCCCCGCTTTGACTGCTTGCGAGTATGTGCCGATAGCCTGAGGCGCTGAATCGGACTGAATAATGGATTTATTGCTCATAGTAAAACCTTAATTTGTTAGCGCTCACTAGCGCGTTAGTTGTTAACAATGCGTTGAATGCTGATGACGGCTTTGATGTTTCTGATCCGTCTTATGACGCGAGCGAGGTGGCGCCGGCCTTGAATGTGAATGACGGCCTTAATCACGCTCATGTGTGCGTTTTGCTCGGTAACACCGATGTGCTCAATGTTGGCTTCAGCGTGTGTCACCGCAGAGGCGAGTTCCGCGATAATGCCGCGGTGCCGCTCAAGTTTAATCTGTAACTCGACCGCAAACTCGTCAGTAATATCTTTCACCCAGCTCAGGTATAAGCGCTGATGCGGTTTGCTTGTTCGCAGTGCCTTTTTGCACTGATCTGAGTGAATGACTAGGCCGGTGTCGCTATCAGGCAAGCCGATGATGGGGTCCCCCGGAATTGGATGGCAGCAGGAACTGAACGAAACCTGCATGCCCTCAGTGCCCTTGATAATCAGCTTCTGGCGACTTAAATCTTCTGTTTCCTGCTCTAGTTGCCCTTCAGTCGCGAGTTGACGGGCGATAATGTAAGGCATGCGTAGACCTTGTCCGATCAACGAAAGAAGTTCATCAAGAGAAGACGTTTTGTTGTGTTCCAGAACGCTCTTCAGATGCTGTTGATCGACATTTTCCCACGTCAATTGGATGCCTGACATGGATTTTTCGAGCAGAGTTTTGCCGAGGGACAGGTGTTCTGCGTGTTGTTTCTGTTTTATAAAGTGCCGGATGCTGCTCTTTGCTTTACCCGTGCTTACGATATTCAGCCATGCTGCGCTCGGTTTCGCGCCAGGGGCGGTGATAATTTCAATGGTTTGGCCGCTTTGCAACGGCTCACTAAGCGAAGCGAGTTGCTTGTTAATGCGGCAAGCAACGCAGGAGTTTCCAACATCTGTGTGGATCGCGTAAGCAAAGTCGATAGGAGTCGCGCCTGCCGGTAACTCAAGGATTGAGCCTTTTGGCGTGAACACGTAAATCTCGTCAGGGAAAAGGTCGATTTTAACGTGCTCGATGAACTCCATGGAGTCACCTGCGTTTTCACGAATTTCATTCAAGCCTCTGAGCCAGCGATCAATACGAGCCTGGTTTGCCAGTTGCAGACTGGAGTCGTCCTTGTACTGCCAATGCGCCGCTATGCCATGATTTGCCAGATTTTCCATCTCTTCCGTGCGGATCTGAATCTCAATGTTGACGTGCATGCCAAACAGTGTGGTGTGCAGTGACTGGTAACCGTTTACCTTTGGTACAGCGATGTAGTCCTTGAAACGAAAAGGAAGGGGCTTGTATAAAGCGTGCAATGCGCCAAGAACCCGATAACAGTCATCTTCCGAATCGGTAATAATTCGAAAGGCATACACGTCCATAATCTCGTGAAAGGAACGGTGCTTGTATTTCATTTTCTGGTAAATGCTGTAGAGATGTTTCTCTCGCCCTAGCACGCGCCCACTAAGGTTGCGTTTTTCAAGTTGCTTTTCAATGCGTCCCTGAATTTCCTCAAGTATTTCGTTGTGGTTGCCGCGTAACTTTTTAACAGCCTTGCGAATATATTTGGAGCGCATCGGGTACAGTGCCTGAAAGCCCAAATCCTCGAGCTCGGTGCGAATACTGTTTATGCCGAGTCGGTTTGCAATCGGGGCATAGATATCCAGTGTTTCTGTTGCAATGCGACGACGTTTCTCGTGATGCAGCGGTCCAAGGGTCCGCATGTTGTGCAAGCGGTCGGCAAGTTTTACCAGAATTACCCGGATGTCATTGGCCATTGCCAGCGTCATTTTCTGGAAGTTGTGGGCTTGGGCTTCTGCTTTGGACTTGAATTCAATTTGTGTCAGTTTACTAACGCCATCAACCAGGTCGGCTACTGCCTCGCCGAATTCGGCTGCAAGTTCCTCTTTTGTGGTTGATGTGTCTTCAATTACGTCATGCAGAAGCGCTGCCATCAGTGTTTCATGGTCGAGATGCAGTTCAGCTAGGATGTTCGCAACAGCAATAGGATGGATGATGTAGGGGTCACCGCTGCGTCTGAATTGCCCTTCATGCGCCTCTTTCGCAACATAGAAGGCCCGTTCAATCAGGCGCACTTTGCTCTGGTCGAGATACGATTCTGCTCTTTCTAATAACCCATCGATATTGGGCACGATTTACCTGCTAGTTGTGCAAATTTGAGAGACAAAAAAAGCTGAAGAGGCGCAGCCTATTCAGCTTCTCGAGGCTTGGCTTAATATTATTTAAGCTAGCAAGTTTTTCAAGCGTCTTGGAGTAAAGAAATTACTCTTGGATGTTTAAATCAACGTTTTTCGCGTTAACGTGCCCTGCCGCAATTTCACGGAGAGCCAAAACAGTTGGTTTATCGTTTTCTACTGCAACCAACGGCTCTTGAGCAGTGTTTGCAAGTTGGCGTGCACGCTTAGTTGCTACCATGACAAGTTCAAAGCGGTTGTCTACGTTTTCCAAACAATCTTCAACGGTCACACGTGCCATCTAAATTCACCTCTAGCAATCAGGATTATGAGCAAATTAGCCCAAAAAAGAACAGCGCATTCTATGTTACTTGCAATCTTAAGACAACAGGTCGTCGATAATGTCTTGATGACGCTGTTCCTGGGTGTCCACTAGTAGCCGGTGAGCAATAAAGATCGCGCCCAGTTCGGCAACCGCCTGACCGAAGTTTTCATTGACGACCAGATAGTCGAATTCCTTGTAATGGCTGCATTCGGAGGTTGCTTCCTGCATTCTGCGATCAATTACTTCGGGCTTGTCTTGCCCCCGGCTCTCAAGTCGGGTTCGCAGTGTGGCTTTGGATGGTGGAATAATGAAAATGCTGATCGCGTCCGGGAATTGACTTCGCACTTGTCGCGCACCTTGCCAGTCAATCTCAAGAATGACATCCAGACCTTGCTTTAGTCGTTCTTTGACCCATTTGCTTGATGTGCCGTAAAAGTTACCAAATACTTCTGCGTGCTCAAGAAAGTCGCCCTGATCAATAAGTTGTTGGAACTGTTCTGTGGATACAAAGTTGTAGTTAACTCCGTCCTGCTCACCAGGGCGTTGATCGCGCGTAGTGTGCGATACAGAAACGGCAATGTCGCTGTAACGGTCTATCAGTTCGTGGACAAGGCTAGTTTTCCCTGCGCCAGAGGGAGCAGCAACGATAAAGAGTTTGCCTGAAGCGGCGGGTTTGAGAGTCATAAAAATGCTTATTCCAAAAATGCTATGGCAATGATCCTCGCGACAATACACATTGACGCAGATTGGCTTGGTTTAAGCCGGCACAGTTTACAGGGAGTCTCAATTGATTGGTAGAGCCTGCAGCCCGACCCTTATTCCACATTCTGAACCTGTTCGCGCATTTGCTCAATGAGCACCTTGAGTTCCACTGCGGCCTTCGTGGTATCGGTGACGATCGACTTTGAAGACAGCGTATTCGCTTCACGATTGAGCTCTTGCATCAAGAAGTCTAACCTGCGCCCGACGGGTTCTTTTTTTGCCAGTACCTTGCGTACCTCTTTTACGTGCGCATTCAGGCGATCAAGTTCTTCATCAACGTCTGATTTTTGCGCAAGCATCACCATCTCTTGTTCCAGTCTCTGAGGATCCAATTCAACGCTTAGTTCTGCAAAGCGTTTGTTTAAATTCTGACGCTGCTGCTCAAGTATCTCCGGGAGTAACGAGCGCACCTGGGCTACGATGCCCTCTACTTTGCTGAGTCTGTCATCGAACAAGGGGGCAAGCTGGCTACCCTCACGTTTGCGATTTTCGATCAGAGTGTCCAGAGCCTGCGAAAATGCCTTAACGCATTGCTTTATTTGTTCCGCCCGGTCTTCCTCTTCATGGTCGACAACGCCTGGCCATTGCAATATTTCCAGTGTGCTTGGTGCCGCACTTTGCGGGACGTTGCGAGCAATTTGTTCAAGGGCGCTGTTCAGTTGTTCCAGTGTTTGAGTGTTAAGAGAAATTCTGTCGCTTGTGTGTTCATTACTTTGCCATTTTAGGCTGCAGTCCAGTTTGCCTCGAGCCAGTTTCTTTCGCAGAAGTTCTCGCAGCTGACTCTCCGCTTCCCGGAATTGCTCGGGGATGCGAAAGTTTGGCTCAAGGTAGCGATGATTAACGCTTCGGATCTCCCAGGTTAATGTTCCACCTGGTGTGCTTGCTTCTTGTCGGGCAAATGCCGTCATACTTTTCAACATACTTTCATCCACTAAAGTGCTCGGTCCCTGAGAGATGCAAACATTCCCAGAGTAGGGTTTTCTCAAATGATTCGTTAGATATTTTTTGGGCGCCAGTAAATGTTGGCAACGCTACAGCTATTAATCGAAGCTATAACTGGCGCGAATGGCTTGAATAGTGCCATTTTTCTGCAAGCGGTCAAACGCACTTTGAGTTTTCGAAATGAGTGCTTTATCTGAACCTTTGCTGAACGCCATGTAGTATGCGCCTCCCACATCGAGATCCAATACCCGAATAACTTCCTGCGGGTCGTAACCTTGCGTGGTCAAGTCATGTTTAATGGAAAGAGGATGCGCGGGAATAATATCGACCCTGTCTGCATACAACATCTTTAAGCCCTTAACTTTTTTAGGGAACAGATTAAAATTCGGACTGTCTTCCGTAAAGCCCCTATCGAGAAAGAAGGTAACAATCGCATCCTCTTCTTGTAATACCAGACGATAGTTTTTTACGTGTTCCAGTTCGGTTGCCTGAATGTCGCTCCGCGTCTTGAGTTTGTACAAACTCTGTTTACGATCTGCAATGGGGCCAATCCAGTGAAATTTGTCTTCCCGGTCGGCTGTTCGAGTAATGGTATAGATTAATACATTGGGTGTATCCAAGGCTCTTAGATAGACTCCTTTCCAAACACCTAAGCGGATTTTGTACGGGATTTTCGCTTCTGCCAAAACGGCTTCTACGATTTCTGTTGAATAGCCTGTGACTTTTTGATCCTTTTCGTAGTTAAACGGGGCCCAGTTCTCCGTCAATACTTCCAGTTCCTGCTCTGCCTGGGCTGGAGATATGGCCAGTACAAGAAATGCCGTAAAGCACCATTTAAGCCAAGCACGCTTGATCATTTTATCTTCCTCGTCAACTCGGAGAAGTATAGCCCTTTGTTTACGAATAGTGCATCTGCCAACAAATTTAGGCGTCTGGGTACGATAAGTGCTCAAGTTGTGATTTGAATATCGAGTGCGTCGTCGCCCATGTTTGCAAAGTTTGAACCATGAATTTGTCATCGCTTTACAAATCATGAATGAAAGTCTTAGCGCGAGCGATTGAAGAAAATGTTAAACTCCCGCCACTTTAAATTTGTCGTTGAGAAGGGAAAATACATGCGTCCGAGCGGAAGAGCACTAGATGAAGCACGTGAAATTAAACTGACAACAGCTTACACCAAGCATGCCGAGGGCTCGGTGCTGGTGGAGTTTGGAGATACGAAAGTCATTTGTACTGCCTCGATTGATGAATCGGTACCGCGCTTTTTAAAGGGAGCGGGTAAGGGATGGATTACTGCGGAATACGGCATGTTGCCCCGTTCGACAGGCTCACGCATGGCGCGTGAGGCAGCGAAGGGCAAGCAGGGAGGCCGCACTGTTGAAATTCAGCGTTTGATCGGTCGTTCCTTGCGCGCAGCTGTTGATCTGGAAAAACTTGGCGAGCGCACTCTTACGATTGATTGTGATGTGATCCAGGCGGACGGCGGCACTCGCACAGCTTCAATTACCGGAGGTTGTGTTGCACTGGGTTTGGCTTTGAATTCCCTGGTGAAGAAAGGCAAGTTAAAAGAATCGCCTTTGAAGCAAAAGATTGCAGCTGTTTCTGTCGGCATTTATGAAGGTGCTGCAGTGCTCGACCTTGATTACCCGGAAGATTCTGCCGCTGAAACTGATATGAACGTTGTTATGACAGATAAGGGCGGCTTCATTGAAGTGCAGGGGACGGCTGAAGGTGAGGCGTTTGCGCAAGAAGAATTTGACGCGATGCTTGCCTTGGCGCGCAAAGGTCTTGACGAAATTTTTGCCTTACAGGATGCGGCCCTAAAAGAGGGTTAAGAAACGATTTGCGGAGAGCGCATGTTGCTCTCCGCGGTTATGCAGGGACCGACAGTGCCGGTTCTACATAATAATGTCGTAATCCATGATCAAGGGCGCGTGATCTGAAAAGCGCGTATCGTAATCGATAAACCCGTCTTCAATCAGGTTCCGAACTGTTCCTGTCGTGATCTGGAAATCCGTACGAATACCTGATTCAGCCTGTTCTTCGCCAGCAGATTTCGGCCAGTAGGTATACTCACCGTCAAGGCTGTTTACTTTGCGGAATGCGTCAATGTAGCCAAGTTCGTCAAAGGTTCGGTCAAACCAAGCGCGTTCATGCTCCTGAAAGCCAGACATGTCTCCGCTATGGTAGCGATCTGATGCGTCGGTTACTTCGTGGGCGCTTTGCAAATTACCGGTAAAAATGAACTGGCGTCTTTTCCTCAGGCATTTTTCAAGATGGTCTTGAAATGCCGTCATGAACTGATCTTTTTCGTCCTGTTGTGCGGGCTTTTCCATCGAGCTGGGAGCGAGCATCGATGCGACACTGACATTGTCGAAGTCGGCTTGTATAAAACGGCCCTGGCGATCCGCAGGTTCATATGCAAAGCCATACATGATGGCCTTTGGAAAGTGGCGTGTGTAGATGGCGACGCCACCATCTTCGGGGTCTTCGGCATCTAAAAAGTAAACTTCATAACCATCAGGATGGTAAATTTGATCATCAAAGTCATATACTTTGCCACGGATATCCTGGATGCAAACCACATCGGCATCGATTTCCCGCATCCAATCGTAAAAGCCTAGCTCAGCAGCTTGCTTAAGGCCGTTAACACTAATTGATACTACACGCATATCTGCCCCTCAATTTGAACGCGTGGTATGATACTTGTTTCACATTTTTTGAAAAGAAATAACCCGTTTATTTTCATTAAGGCCCTTTTATGTCTTCAGCTTCACCCTTGAAACCTTATCAACAAGCTTTTATTGAATTTGCTCTTCAAAAAAATGTTCTCAAATTTGGAGAATTCACCCTCAAATCAGGTCGCAAGAGTCCATACTTCTTTAATGCGGGCCTGTTTGATGACGGTCAATCGCTTTCAAAGCTGGGCGAGTTCTATGCACAGACTCTTCAAGAATCCGGAGTAGAGTATGACGTCCTTTTCGGCCCTGCTTATAAAGGCATTCCTCTGGGCGCGGCTACTGCGGTACAGCTATCTTCATTGTTCCAAAACAATCGTCCCTTTGCGTTTAACCGAAAAGAAGCAAAGGATCATGGTGAGGGTGGAACCATAGTTGGCGCGCCACTCTCAGGAAAAATCATGATCATTGACGATGTGATTACTGCTGGAACCGCTATTAGAGAGGTTATCCAAATCATCAAGGCCGCGGGCGCCGAGCCAGCCGGAGTTATTATTGCTCTTGACCGTCAAGAAAAAGGTCAAGGAGAACTTTCGGCGATTCAGGAAGTTGAGCATGAATACAACATTCCTGTGCTGAGCATCGTAAACCTTGCACAAATACTAGACTTCATCTCCAGTGATGCAAGTTTGGCAGAGTATGCAGATAGTGTTGCAGCGTATAGAGATCGTTACGGAATATAACGGATTGTAACTGAGCGAACTTGAGCAAGGCAGCTATAGTTAAGAACAAGGTACATTATTAAGAACAATTTCCTCGCGAGGATAGCTATTAGAAATGAGTATTCGTCTTGTGATGAGCGCATGCTTGGTGCTTCTGCTTACAAGCACGGCACATGCCCTCATGTATCGGTACAAGGATGACCAGGGACGGACCGTTATGTCTGCGACTGTTCCCCCAGAAGTCGTGCCAAGAGGGTATCAGGTCCTTAATGCTCAGGGTCGTGTCATTGAGACGGTTGCCCCTGCTTTGACGGCAGAACAAATTCGGGCGCGGGATGAGGCAATAGAACAGAAAAAACGCGAGGAAGAAGAGCGTAAGGCGCAGGCGCTTGCGGACCAGAAGTTGCTGAAGCAGTATGGCTCGCCAGAGACAGTCGTTAACTTGATGAATCGTCGTTTGGCTGAAATCGATGCGGTGATTGTGTCTCGTGAAGCTGCAATTCAGGCAGCCAAAAAGTCGATTGCTGAAAACGAGGAAAAAGCTGCAGATTATCAGCGTAACGGTCGCGCGATTCCTGCGATCGTGACTCAGGAAATTGACAAGGCAAAAGCAGACATAGCGACTTCGCAGGACGTTATTGCTGACAAAAAAAATGATTATCAGGCGATAAAAGATGAGTTTGAGCAGATTATCAAGCGCCTCGAGTTTTTGACGAATACCAAAGCGTCTTCAAAATAAAAAAGAGACTTTATTGTTTGTCTGACCGATCAGGGATCGCTTCGATGCGATCGGCAAGCACAATTCTATTTAAAAAAATGCTGGGCGCAGATGGTAAAAACGATTACCGAACATCCGGTGGCGTGGCTTAATGCTGAATTAGGTATTGGTCAGGCCAATTGGGATCATGCAGAGTGTCTGGCGTTAGGTCAGACGCAGATGCATCGTCTGTTTCCGACCATTGCGCTTGTTAGCGAAAAGTCGAGTGACTTTTCGTACTCGTCAGAGTCCTGCCTTAATCTTGATGAACTTGCCTGGCCAGACCCCTTGCGGCCTGCGCGTCTAATCGACACGAATACCTTTTTGAATCGTCGTTTGTTTAATGATGGTTTAATCGTGTTGCAAGGCAGGCAATGTATTCATGAGTCTTATCGCAATGGATTCACCGCGAAAGATCGGCACGTCATTCATTCATGCACAAAGTCTTTTTGCAGTTTTTTGATTGCTCAAGCCGTTGCTGAAGGCAAGTTAGATCCTGACGCCTCTATCCAGCAATACGTTTCCGAACTCCAGTCCATCGCTGCGTGGGAAGGCGTGACACTAGAGCACGTGTGGGATATGCAAGCGGGCATTTTATATTCCGAAGACTACTCTGATCCGGATGCGCATTATTGGAGCTATGCCAAAGCAGCGGGTTATTACCCGGCGGGAAAAGACGAAGCGATTGGCATCCGTGCCTGGGTTAGCCGGCATCTGACGGAGCGACAAACTGCACCCGGCACAGCATTTCTTTATAACTCAACGCTTACCAATATTCTGGGTATGGCGCTGGAGACCGTCTATGGTCAATCTTTGGGAGAGTTGTTCGAGCAACGCCTGTATCGACATTGCGGGGCAGAACAGGACGCCTGGTTCAACACGGACAGGGAAGGATTTCCTATTGTTGAGGGGCAGCTTAATTTAACGCTCAAGGATTTTGCCAAGCTGGCTTACCCGCTAATTAATAAGGGTAAAAGTCTCAGCGGAGTCGAGCTTGTTCCTTCCTCCTTCATTAGC
>DAITOW010000066.1:0-11304 GCA_036833965.1 Oleiphilaceae bacterium | reverse complement strand
CCGATGCGTTTCGCTTCGCTCAGCAAGGTCTTGATATCCTGATCCGCGCCTTCGTATCCCGGAATACAGGGAACTTTTGCTTCGAGCATAGCGATCTTGGAAAGACGCTTGCTCCCCATCAGTTCTATAGCTGGTGCTGGTGGGCCGATAAAGACAATGCCGGCATCGTCACAGGCCTTTGAGAAAGCCGAGTTCTCTGAAAGGAAACCATAACCCGGGTGGACGGCTCCCGCACCTGTGCGCTTGGCCGCATCAATGATCTTGTCGATAACAAGATAGGATTCATTTACCGCTGCCGCTCCGATACATACCGCTTCGTCTGCTGCGATAACATGTGGTGCAAAACGGTCTGCCTCACTAAATACCGCAACGGTTTGGTAGCCAAGATCTTTGGCTGTGCGAATAACTCGAACTGCAATTTCACCGCGATTGGCGATCAGGATTTTGCTAAACATTGTATTTGTTATCTCCATTTCTTGACCGCTTATTCGGCCCAGCGCGCTTTGCGCTTTTGAATAAATGCCATAGTACCTTCTTGCCCTTCGGGGCCCTGAACTGCCTGGGCGAAACTTCTGGCCGCGCCATCAAGCAGTGCATCAAGGTCTGTCTTTCCGACACTCAGAATAAGCTCTTTGGTCGCTCTGTTTGCCTGTGGCGCACAGTTTTTCACTTGTTCCAGCGTTGTATTGATTGCTGCGTCCAGTTCGTCGCTGCTGTTCACACATTCATGCACAATACCCAGCTCTTTTGCTTCACTGCCTTTGAAACGGGCTCCAAAGAGAGCGAGACGTCTTGCCTGCGTTAACCCGATTCGGGTTACCACAAATGGCGCAATCTGGGCGGGCGGAATCCCGAGACTGGTTTCCGGAAGTCCAAACTGCGTGCTGTCGAGGCAGATTGCAAGATCAGAGATGCAGACCAGACCAAACCCACCGCCCAGCACCGCGCCCTCGGCCGCGACAATCAGTACCTGTGGAATCTGATTAGCGAAGGTAATCATTCGACCAAACTCGCGGTTCAGTGCATAGAAAGGATCTTCCTCGCCCTCAGCTCTGGACCCTAATGCGGCGCGAGCATTAGCCATGTCTTTGATATCGCCACCGGCGCAAAAATGACCTTCTGCACCACGCAGAACCACTGCGCGAATCGTTTCATCATTTTCAATTGCCTTAAAGACAGCCATTAGCTCCTGAACCATTTGCAGGCTCATGGCATTGCGTGCCTTTGGGCGATTCAGAGTGATATGCAGCGCATGCTCATTTTGCTCGAGCAATAACGTTTCACATGTAGGTAGTGTGCTCATTGCTGCCCCTTATTTCTTTTTCTTAGGCAGGGTGCCCATCAACTTACAGATAATACCCAGCATGATCTCGTCTGCGCCACCGCCAATGGATACCAAGCGAATATCGCGCATTGAACGAGACACCGGGTTGTCCCACATGTAACCCATACCACCCCAGTATTGCAGGCAGCTGTCCGCGACTTCACGGCCTAAACGTCCTGCTTTGAGTTTTGCCATTGAAGCAAGCATTGTCACGTCTTTCTTGTTGATATAACCCTCTACACCTTGGTACACCATGCAGCGAAGTGCCTCGATCTCTGTTTGAAGCTCAGCAAGACGGAAGTGGATGACCTGATTGTCCAGCAAGGGTTGGCCGAAAGTATGGCGCTCGCGACAATAACCGATGGTGGTGTTGACGCAGTGTTCAAGCCCTTTAAGGATATTGGCTGCGCCAAACAGACGCTCCTCCTGGAACTGAAGCATCTGCATCATGAAACCGGAACCCTCTGCGCCAATGCGGTAGCGTTGCGGTACGCGTACGTTGTCAAAAAATACCTGTGCTGTTTCCGAGCTGCGCATGCCAAGCTTGTCCAGCTTCGGAGCAACTTCAACGCCTGGCGTGTTCATTGGCACAACGATCAGGGATTTGTTCAGGTGCACTTTGTCGTCCGAGGTGTTGGCTAACAAGCAAATAAAGTCGGCACTTGGTGAATTCGTGATCCACATTTTTGTACCGTTAATGATGTAGTCATCACCGTCTTTCTTCGCAGTTGTTTTGATTGCCGCAACGTCAGAACCCGCACTTGGTTCAGAGACCCCGATACAGCCAATCATGTCCCCTGTAATTGCGGGGACTAGAAATTCCTCGCGTAGCTCATTTGAGCCAAAGCGTGCCAGTGCAGGCGTACACATGTCGGTTTGAACGCCAATCGCCAGAGGAACTCCGCCACAATGTGCGGTACCGAATTCCTCTGCCGCGACGATGTTGTAGCTGTAATCCAAACCCATGCCGCCATACTCGGTTGGCTTGCTAATACCCAGAAGACCGAGGTCGCCAAGCTTTTTGAAGATTTCCTTCATCGGGAAGGTGCCGGCCTTTTCCCACTCATCGCAGAAAGGGTTAATTTCATTATCGACGAAGTTCTTAACCGTGCGTCGGATCTCGTTATGCTCTTGTGTGAAAATCATCAGTGTTGCCTCTTAAAGTCTGTATTTATTCTTAAAATTTGGTGGTTAAAGTCGCGCTACGCCGAAGGTGTTGGGACGTAGTATTCGGCGACGTTCTTCGTCACAGATATCCAGTAAAAACGCGAGAACCTTGCGCGTGTCGCGGGGGTCAATTAATCCGTCATCCCAGAGACGGGCGGTTCCATAAAGAGCTGTCGAACCCTTGTCGAGCTTGTCCGCGGTTGCCTTTTCCAATACGTCTAACATTGCAGGGTCGGCTTCTTTGCCCATCTTTGCGTGTTTGTCTTCAGTGACAATGCGCAGCACCTTACCTGCTTGCGCGCCGCCCATTACCGCTGTACGCGAGTTCGGCCAGGCGAAAATAAAGCGAGGGTCGAGGCCGCGGCCGCACATTGCGTAGTTGCCCGCTCCGTAGGAACCACCGACAACAATCGTGAGTTTAGGTACTGTTGCGTTAGCAACTGCCTGCAGCATTTTGGAACCGTGTTTGATGATGCCATTCTGCTCGGCATCGGTGCCGACCATGAAGCCGGTTGTGTTGTGGAAGAACAACAAGCTTGTATTGGACTGTTCACAAAGCTGGATGAATTGGGCTGCTTTTGCCGCACCCTTTGGTGTGATTGGGCCGTTATTGCCAATTAAGCCGCAAGCATGGCCTTCGATCTTCAGAAAACCACAAACCGTTTGGTTGTCGAACTCAGGCTTGAAGTCCACGAAGTCCGAGCCGTCTGCAATGCGCGCGATAATCTCCCTAACATCGTAGGGAGTCTTGCTATCTGCCGGCACAACGCCTAACAGTTCTTCTGCACTGTAATTTGGCTCTTCCCACTCTCGATGAGGCGCAGGGTTGAGTTGTTCGCTCCAAGGTACCTGTTTCATCAAATCACGCATCATACGGATCGCATCTGCGTCGTCCTCTGCCAGAAACTCTGCCGTACCGGCTGTTTGTGCGTGCATTTCTGCACCGCCAAGTTCTTCATCGGTTGCGATTTCACCGGTCGCTGCTTTGAGCAATGGCGGGCCGGCGAGAAACATCTTGGCTTGTTCCTTCACGACTACGGAATAGTCAGACAGACCTGGCTGATAAGCACCGCCTGCCGTGGCGTTGCCATGCACGATGGTAAACTGCGGGATACCTGCGGCAGAGAGTCGCGCCTGATTGGCAAAGCCGCGTGCACCATGAACGAATACGTCGGTTGCATAGTTCAGGTTCGCGCCGCCGCTTTCAGCCATGGTGACGATTGGAAGTTTGTTTTCCTTGGCAATATGCTGAAGGCGTAAAGTCTTTTCCAGGCCGGTAGGGGAGATTGTGCCACCCTTAATTGCGCTATTGCTGGCCACGATTAAACTGCGAATTCCGCACACATAACCAATGCCAGCGATAATGCCACCGCCCGCCATTGAGCCGTCTTTGTCATCGTGCATTTTAAACCCGGCGAGAGAGCTGATCTCAAGGAACGGTGCGTTGCGATCGAGTAGTAGGTTGATGCGCTCACGCGGGAGTAATTTACCGCGCTTTTCAAATTTCTCTTTGGCTTCCAGTTCCTTATTGGCAACTTTCTTTTCGATTTCGCGGAAGCTGTCGATATGGTTTTGCATCGACTCTACGTTTGCTTGGAACTGCTCAGAGTTCACGTCGATCATTGATTCCAGTGTGCTCATTGTTCTTATTGCGTCCTTTACTCGTCGTCTTTAAAAATATCGGGAGTTTCTGATCGGTGGAAGCCGTCATACGATTCCGAGTTTTTGGCTTTCGGAAGAGGGAATACCCGTCCGCCTTGTGATGCAGCGCCGTCAATGCGCAAGCAATCACCACTAATAAAATTCGCTCCGTCGCTTAATAGAAAGCAGATCGCGGAGCTGACTTCTGCCTCAGTACCCATACGCTTCACAGGAACGGCATCTTTAAGGCTTCTTATCCAAGGTTTCAGTGCAGGTGGATAGCTGTCCATGCCACTGGACATCACCCAGCCCGGCGCTACAGCATTGACACGAACGCCTGAACAACCCCATTCAACTGCGGCTGTTTGGGTAAAGTTCACCATGCCAGCGCGCGCGGCACCGGAGTGACCCATGTTCGGCATGCCGCCCCACATGTCTGCAACGATATTCACGATAGAGCCGCCGTTTTTACTCATGCTGGCAAGATAGACTTCTTTGGCCATCAGGAAGCCGCCTGTCAGGTTGGTGCGAACGACTGTTTCCCAACCTTTTTGGTTGATGCCTGTTAAAGGCGAGGGGAACTGGCCTCCCGCGTTGTTGACCAATCCGTGGATAACGGGGTTGTTTTCCTTGATCGCTTTAACGCAGGCTTTAACGGCCTCTTCATCCCGGATATCGCAGGCGTGTGCCTCTGCGGAGCCTCCATCTTCTTCAATTTCAGCTTTAACCGCTTCAAGCTTTTCTATCTTGCGACCAACGAGTGCGACGTGTGCACCGAGGCTTGCCAACTCATGTGCTGTGCAGCGACCAATACCACTGCCACCACCGGTAACGATGATGGTTTTACCTTCGAAAAGGCCGTCTTTTAATACTGACTGATAACCAGACATTCTTTTTTATCCTCTATTTACTGCATTTGCTTTCGAGCTTACTTCGCTACCGCTTTGGCGATCTTCTCAGTTACCGGAATCGGGAACTCAAGTAATTGCTGGCCAAATGCCTTGCCTTGGGGATCAATACGTAAGCTGGCAACACCGCCTCCGCCCAGGCTGTTTTCAAGCAGAAAGTTGATGGCGTGAAAGCCGCTTAGGTTCCAACCTGACACTTTGCCTGTGCTTGGGTCGAGGGTGTGTTGCATAAACTCGGCAACGGCCTGTTCTGTAAGGGCCGCTTGAATGAACGGCAGATATTCCGGTTTACGTGCAATCACTCCGATGTTCGAGTGGTTGCCTTTGTCGCCGCTTCGGGCATAGGCAAGTCGAATCAAAGGTACGGTTGCGGAACAGTTCGCCGGCGCTTTTTCTGGCTGAATTGTGTCTGCTGAAGAAAGTTCGGCATATGCGTTAAAGTCGTGATCAACTGCTATGGTCTCGTCACCAACGACAACCGACATGGATACTTTGTCCTTTGGAATCAGGCAGGAGAACAGCCGGATCTTTGGCCATACAGTAGGTCGACCGCCAACAATGCCTGTGATGCCTGGTGCCATACCTGTTGCTGCCTGAGCGATTTCTTTTGAAAACAGCACAAGTGATTTCTTATCTGCACTCGCAACAGAGATCTTTACGACGATTTCTCTGCAGTTGCCTGCGTTCCCGCGAGGGCCGTATGTCGATTCAGAGCCCAAAAGCTCGATATTGGTCTCTGTGTAAGGTTTGAGGCCTTTTGCCTCGATCATTCGTGAGGTCTTCTTGATAATCGCTTCAGCGACTGCCTGTGCTTTGGCTTTGGCATTGATCCCCGCTAGCAGGAAGGTAACGGTGCATTTGAAACCATCCGGATAAGTGGCTGAAACTTTGTAGGAATCGGTTGGTGCTTTGCCAATAGCACCTGAGACCGACACGATGTTGTCGGTGATTTGCTCGAGTTTGACTTGGGAAAAGTCGCAAACGACGTCTGGAAGGACGTAATTGTGGGGGTCGCCGATCTCATAGACGATTTGTTCCGCGACCGTGGCAACAGAAACGAGGCCCCCCGTGCCGTCAGGCTTGCAGACGGTAAAACTGGCGTCTTCGTCAATCTCGACAATCGGGAAGCCCATGTCGTCAAAGCCGTCTTTTACCAACTCCCAGTCGGTAAAGTTTCCGCCAGTGCAGTGTGCGCCGCATTCAATGATATGACCTGCGAGTGATCCCTGGGCCAGCTTGTCAAAGTCTGACCAGTTCCAGTCAAACTCATGCACCATTGCGCCCAAAACGACAGCGCTGTCGACAACCCGCCCTGTGACCACAATATCCGCATCCTGCTCAAGTGCTGTGACGATCGCCGGCGCGCCCAGATAAGCATTCATGCTGACGAACATGGGAGGCATGGAGCCGCCGTTGAACATCTCGACAACGCCTTCCTGTTCCAGTTTTCGCTTTTGGGGTAGTACGTTGTCGCCGTCTACCATGGCGACTTTCAAATCTATACCTTGTTGTTGGGCTATTTCGTTCAAGGCAGCAACACAGGCTTTTGGGTTTACTCCTCCGGCGTTGCTAATTACCTTAATGCCTTTCTCCTTGATTTGTGAAAGGAGAGGGCCCATGACGGTTTTGACGAAGTCTGTAGCGTAGCCGGCGTTAGGGTCTTTCATTTTTTGTCCGGCCATGATCGACATGGTGATTTCTGCCAGATAATCAAAAACCAGATAATCGATGTTTCCTTTCTCGACGAGCTGCTGTGCCGCGGTTTCGGTGTCACCCCAGAAGGCGGAAGCGCAGCCAATTCTTATCGTTTTTTTCTCTGCCATGAGTTTAAAAACCTCGCTTGGACAGGTGCTTTTGCTGTTGTATTGAGACCTTGAATTCGCTTTGTGATCAGGTGCTCATTTGAAGTGGTTAGAACAATACCAAGCAAGTGCTTGGTTTGTAAATACCCGAAACCCTAGTTATTATCTTTTCGCCAAACAGTTACTTTCAGAATGCATTGCGTTTGGCCGGTAATTAATTTGCATGGAGTAAGGCATGTGTCGGTGATTGTTGAACAGGAAAAGCTGGATCTGGTTGAGGAGCTGGTGAAGCAGGGGGTTGTGACAGACCCGCGAACTGCCAAGGGGCGATTGTTGGCGAAGGCCGCCAAGTTATTTCGAGCCAAAGGGTATGAGCGCACAACGGTGCGTGATCTGGCTGCTGCGGTAGGTATTCAGTCCGGTAGCATCTTTCATCACTACAAATCTAAAGAAGATATTCTTCTGGCGATGATGGAGGAGGTAGTGATCTACAACACGCATTTGATGCGGCGGCGGGTTGCAGAGGCTCAAACGACAGAAGATGCCTTGCTCGCCCTCATTAAATGTGAGATTGACGCGATCAATGGTTTAACCGGCGATGCAATGTCGGTGCTCGTGTACGAATGGCGCAGTCTATCGGAAAAGCATCAAGCTTATATTCTCGAATTGCGCAGTGAGTACGAGCAGATTTGGATGAGCATTTTGAATCAGGCCAAAGCCGAGGGCAAAGTTGTCAGTGATACTTTTGTTTTGCGACGCCTGTTGACCGGTGCGATTAGCTGGACGACTACCTGGTATGATAAAAAGGGAAAAGTGACGCTGGATGACCTGGCTAAAGAGGCTTTGCATTTGGCGATTAAGTAAAAGACCAAGTACGCCTTGGTTAAGGAAAGTCGCATGACTGATGACACTAACAGTAGGTCGGAGCAGGGCGCCCACCCTCAATCTTCGTTACCGCCCAATCCAGGTAATGGCGCAGAAGTGCAGGGAGTTGAAGAGGAAGGTCTGACGTTTTGGCAGACGACCCAAAGCGTGCTTTACGCGATGCTGGGTGTTCAAAAATCAAAGAATGCCAAACGCGATTTTTCCAGGGGCAAGGCAAGCCATTTCATCATTATAGGAATCGCATTTGGCATTGTGTTCGTTCTAGCTGTTGCCTTCTGTGTTAGTTTGATACTCAGTTTCGCAACGTCTTGAACCATTCAAAACAGGTTTTTAGCCGCGCAACGTTTTTCGTCTCGCTACCGCAAGGCCTGCCAACCCGATTGCTATAAGTGCGAAACTTGAAGCTTCGCTCACTGCCGCAGCCTTCGTTTCACCCTGATAGGGTTTCAGATCGCCAGTACCGAGAATATTGTCCAGGTAGATGGTCTCACTGGCGCTGTTTACATCCAGCCAAAAGCCGATCCA
This sequence comes from Oleiphilaceae bacterium, assembly GCA_036833965.1. Taxonomy (GTDB): domain Bacteria; phylum Pseudomonadota; class Gammaproteobacteria; order Pseudomonadales; family Oleiphilaceae; genus PZPK01. The sequence goes on along the minus strand of DAITOW010000066.1, from coordinate 3,052 downwards.
GCCGACAAAATTGTCCGTGATAGAAATTGTCTTCTCAAATATACCTGGGGAGCCTAGGCCGGTAGTAAAGAGGGAAGATCCTTGAGAATGCTCAAAAAAATCGCTTGTGATAGTGAGGCTGTCGCTTGTTTCCGTGCTGCTCAAAACCTGCCACTCTAGAGAAAGAAAGGCATTCTCAAAGCCGCTGGTGTCGAGATAGAACTGGGCATGAGTCATGCCCAGTGTCAGATAATCCCGTAATCGAAGACGCTCGTTGTAAATCGCGATATCGTTATCATCACGTTCATGCGTAAGCCAGTGTAATCCTGGGTCGTTGGAGTTGCTTCTTGCAAAATCGTCCTGAAAGATGATTGCGCTATGTGCCGAGATTGAGTAGAGCCAAGCCAGAGCAATGGCGGTTGTAAATTTGAAGCTTGTGTAGTGAGGTTTTGCTGGTTTCATATTCGTTCCTTGAATATAAGTAGGTTGCCGGCTTTCCTTGCCGTGGAGGAGTCTATCAAGTCCCTGTGCGCCGCTTCAAGGTGCTTGTTTTTTGAGTTCTTCATCTGCTGAAACTCTGGCCATACTTCTGGTTGACGAAAATTTACCAAATGTTGTGTATTCATTGCCTTTGGAAACGGTGGGGAAGAAGATCGACTGCTACACTAAGAAATCATTCGGTTTATCGATCCAGGGTCGCATAAGCTGGCGTAAAGCAAAGAAATCAGTTTTGTTTGGTCGACACAGTTTGAATTTGGAATCCAGCGCTCTACACGTCAAAAAATATCTTTCAAACGTACGCTGGCGTGTGCTTGTAACAATGTCAGCTGCGTTGATTCTGAGCGCCTGTGGTGGCGGCTCTGATTCATCTTCTCCCGCGAATGCCCAAACGTTCTCGTTGTCCGGAGATGTGTTTGTCGACGACTACTCCGAACAGGATGCAGACATTCAAATAGCCGGCTTGGCGAATATCGCTTCTCAGAATAATGACATCGCCAATGCACAGCGCTTGAATAATCCTACGAGTCTCGGTGGGTATATCAGCGCTGGTTCGGGAAACTATCGCAATGGTGAGATTTATTCACGAGACGTCGCTGACGTGTACTCTCTGCCGATGTTGAAAGGGCAGTCACTGGTCATTCAGTTGCAGTCAGCGGAAAGCGCTTCCTCTTCGGCGCTTAATGTTCTGGTGAATGTTTATCGCGCGCGAAATAAGGCGAGGCCGATCTATTCCGAGCAGGCTTTTATCAAGGGGGCCAGGCTTGAATTTGTTGCTGAAATTGATGACGAGTATTTCGTTGAACTTTCCGCAGATCAGGTAGGCTCGGCTCCGGTGCTTTATCAACTGAAAACTTCGACCACCTTGGCCTCCGGAGTGGCGTTGGCGCAAGGTTCGTATTCGGAGCTTGCTTCGGATCGCATCACCTATTTGGATGAAAGTGGCAAACTCATCCGTACTTCATCAAAAAGCGATGCCGATCTGGCAAAGTTGAGTGCGTTGCGAGAAGCGCAGGAGCTGGCGACCGCCTCAGGCCTGCGGGCCGAGCCTGATTACAAGGCCCGGATTACGGCGAGCAGTGTGTTTGATCTGGCGAATGATACGTATCGGGTGTTTCAATGGAACGTGGATCTCATCAAGGCGCCCGATGCATGGGCTGCATCGACTGGCGACGGTGTTCGTGTAGCGATCATTGATACCGGAATTGCTTCTAATCATGAGGATCTCCAGCGCAATGTCCTGCAGAACGAGGGCTATGATTTCGTTTCAAGCACTGGTAACGGCGATGGTGACGGTCGGGATGCCGACCCCACTGATCCCGCGGGTGGGACATTTCATGGTTCGCATATTTCAGGTGTGATTGCAGCGGAAACCAACAATATGTCGGGCATTGCGGGCATTGCTTACGACGCACATATTATTCCGATTCGTGTTCTGGACAAGGCGGGTTCCGGATCCGCCTTTGATATAGCTGATGGCATTCGATATGCAGCGGGTCTTTCGACTTCGGAGGGGCTGGTGCTCTCTCCGAGAGCCGATATCATTAACTTGTCGCTTGGCTTGAATGAAGACAGTTTTGTGATTCGAGATGCCATTCGGGACGCCGTTGCAGCCGGGGTGATCGTGGTCGCTGCGGCTGGCAATGAGGGTAGTGATGCTGCATTTTATCCGGCTTACTATCCCGAGGTGTTTGGCGTGGGTTCAGTCAACCACGAGGGTTACCGTTCATTATTCTCGAACTTTGGCGCAAACGTCTCGGTTATGGCGCCCGGCGGAACGGATCAGGCGTCGATTTATTTTGACGGGATCAACGATGACATTCTTGGGCCGGTAGGGGCAGATAACTATGCCTTTTATGTCGGGACTTCTTTTGCAGCGCCCCATGTAGCAGCTGTTGCAGCCCTGATGAAACAACTTGATTCCGGCTTGGATGCGGTGAGCTTTGCTTCTCTGTTGAATCGGGGACTGCTGACGGATGTTCGGGAAGATGGCTCTTATTACGGACGAGGTGTGCTCAACGCGGAAAAGGCAGTTGCCGCGGTTGGAGGCGTGCTTTCGGACAGGCTTGATGCCTTTCCTGAAAGTCTCAGTTACACGCAGAACGATGAGCGTCTGACCCTAACCCTGAGTAACCTGGGCGATGGCGTTGTCTCGGTCGATCAGCTGACCTTTGATGTGCCTTGGTTGAGTATTACCGGAGAAGATATCAGTAGTCTGGGGTTGGGCCGATACGCGATCACGATTGACTCTGCGGCAGCGGGTGTTCAGGCGCGTTCGGCGAATGTTGAGGTGCTTTACTCAGTAAATGGTGGTGGTCAGCAGTTGAAGACTATTCCGGTGTTCAAAGCTTCTGAGGCTGTAACCAGCGAGCTGAAAGGCGTGTATGTCTATCTTCTGCGGAAGGAGAGCGTGACTTCATTTTCCTCGTCTTATGAGATTGTTCAGTCCGTTTTCTTTGAACGTATTCTGGGGTCGGCATCATTCAGTTTTGACAATATTCCGGCCGGCAATTACTTCCTCGAGGCAAGTACCGATAATGATGGTGATAGACGCCTGTTCGATCCGGGTGAGGCC
>DAITOW010000065.1:0-11338 GCA_036833965.1 Oleiphilaceae bacterium | reverse complement strand
GCTTGAGAGAGCAAAAAGGCGACAAGCGGGCATTGATAGCCAGTATTTTTTCAAAGCCCTGCCATTTACTCCGGGAAAAATTCGAAGCCTGATCGCCTCGTCCTTGAAGCGATTAGCTTTGTGACGATACGAGCACGGCCTTGGATTCTCAGCCCGCGATTTAGGGATATTTACAGAGAAATTTGTATTCACTGTTGGTGAAGAGCAGGCACTAAAATCTACACATAGGGCTTACGCTTTAAACTACAGCCAAAGATCAAGATCTTGACCTCCTATAATCGCCATGATTTCAACTACTGTTCCGTTTATCTTGTAGTAGATGCTATCGGCGAGATAGGGGCAGCGGCGATAACCAGGCCGAATATGATCGACCGACTGATATTGATATGGGTTTGAGACAATAAGCTCAAAGGTTTCAAAAAAGCCGTAATAATATTCATCCGCTTGCTTTTCACCAAAATTGGAAAAACCATAAGTGTAGATTCTTCTCAAATCTTCTTTGGCGTTTACAGAAAGCTTATAGGTATACATTAAGCTTTTAACTCATCTTTGAACTCTTTCAGAATTTCCGAAGGGTTTTGAGATACAAATCCGCTAGATTCAGCCTCCTTAAGTCTATTATTAATGGCTTCCGCTCTTCTAGCGCTTCGAATTAAGTCGTTAATCAGTTCGCTTTTGTTTGCGTAGTCCTGGATATTATCCACGTGATGTTTTAACCAAGCGTCATTTTGCTCAGTCAGAGTGATACTTTGTCTTGCCATACTAGCGCCTCCCGGTGCGTTTTAGGTGCAATATTACACCAGCCTTCTCTTTTTGAGTATCCGCGCATTAAAATATGGCGTTTTTAGTGTCCGTATTCTCCATTGCCAAATGGTGAGGTAAAGGCGGGCGTAAATGATTTGTCTTGAATCGCCACTGGTTAGCTAACACTGTTGGGTTGTGTTAACTTTTTGCTATGCGTAGTTGTAAATTTGATAGTAGCTGCAGCTGTGATAAGGATGGATCCATCCTCAAGAACCATAAACCTCATAGGTTGAAGAAATGAAAATTCAATCGATTGAAGAATTGCGAGCAATTCTTGGGACGCCAAGAATAGAGTCGACAAAGAAGATTTACGATTACCTTAACCCTAGAATGCTCAACTTTATCGAGCATTCACCTCTCGTTTTCATTGCGACGACAGATCAAGATGGTTTTCCTACGATTTCGCCAAAGGGAGATGGCGCTGGCGCGGTCAGGGCATTGAATGACGGTACACTTCTTATCCCGGAGCGGAAGGGTAATAAGATTGCGGCGAGTTTTGAGAATATTATTCATGGCTCCAAAGTTGGATTGATATTTTTAGTTCCGGGTACCCATGAAGCTTTGCGTGTGCAAGGCACTCCAACAATTATTCATGATGCGGTGCTGAATAAAGAAATGGAGTCTTTGACGCAAGAAGCTTTGTTAGTGCTAAAGATTGAAGTGGATAACGCTTATTTCCATTGCGGTAAAGCATTTCTGCGAAGCAAGCTTTGGAGCGACGAATTAGAAAAAACGAATTTAAATATATCGTTCGGACAAGAAATTGCTGAGAACATGAGTAAAGAAGCGCCTTTCATCGAGGATTTTGATAAAGGTGTTGAAGAACGTTACAAAACTGAATTGTAGTCTACTTAGTATGTGCCAGGAATCGAAAGCGCCGACGCTGCCATGTATTGATTTCTCGGTGCTCGGATCGATGCGTGCATCTAGACAATCGAGGACCTTAAATCTGTCGAGAGCATGAGTTTTACAATACTGACTTCTGTCTAAGAGCTGGCGAAATTTATTGTGTCGTTGAGGTCCGCTTATCTCACAAAACCAATGGTCGCAATTATCTAGCCGTGCGGCAATTGCGTACTAAAAAGTACTGATTCTCCTAATTCCTCAAACTTTCTACAGAATTCCCCAGACTTTCTGCAAGTTCCTCTCTCTGACATTTGGCTGAATAAGCTTATCCGATGTGTCAGGTCTTACTTCCCGGCCGCGGATCCAAAACGAGGAGAGATTGTTATGACTAATTTTAATTCGATTAAAGATGTTCGATTGGCGTTAAAACGCCCGCCAATTCTTGCGATTCACGGGTCTGCCAGTAATGGCGGGTTCTGGGAGAGCTTATCGCAGGCATGTGCGAGCAGTCGCTTGGTTTTTGCACCCGACTTGTCAGGTTACAGTCGGCATGATGACAAGCGCGCCAAACTTGATTCAACGCTTTACATGCGTGCCGAGCCACTCATCGAAACCATCCGGAATATACCTCAGGGCGTGCATCTGGTTGCGCATTCTTTTGGCGCTTCTGTTGCTCTTGAGATCGTTAGGGTCATCCCAGACAAAGTAAAAAGCATAACGTTTTATGAGCCAGTGGTGCCTGCATTGCTCAGGAACAGTGAGCGGAGCAGGGATCTTGAGTTACTCGGTGATTTGGTCGCGCTATCTGACATTGTCCGGGGAACCGGAGCAAAGGTTGGTATGGAAAGTTTTATCAATTTCTGGGGTGGGGCTTTAGCTTGGGATCGGCTTAGCGAGAGAGCAAGAGAAACATTGGCTGGCTTGGCGCCAGTGGTGTATCAGGATTTTATCGAAGCGTATCGCAATCTTCCTCCTAAACCGGTCAAGCCGATCTCATATCAGGGGTCGCTCAAGGTGATCCTTGGTGAGCGAGTGAATGAACATGCTGAGCGAATGGCAAAACTCCTGATTGCAGAGTTTCAGCAAACAACTACAGAGGTACTCGAAGGTATGGGGCACATGGGCCCTATGACCCATCCGGCCATTGTGAACTTCAACATTCTCGAACATATCGCGAGAGTCGAACAGCAAGGTTCGGAAGTGCCAATGTTGGCGCAAGCCTGAGCGCACTTCCGATAAAGCTTTTATCGAGTTCTTATTCATAATTGGAGGACATCATGAAAATTCTAAAACTCGCATATAGCCTGTTGGCTTATGTCTTTTTTCTGGGCGTGTTTAATTATCTGGTACTTTTTCTAGGGGCTAACTTCCTTGCAGACTGGCTGCCGATTTTGGCATCCCTGAAGACCATTGATACCGGAGAGGCCTACTTCGAGATCTCTTTCCTGCCAGTGTGGTTAGGCAATGCCGTATTGCTCGTTGCTTTCTCTTTGCATCATAGTGTGTTTGCACGTTTGGGTATCAAACGCGTGCTTACCAGGTTTATTCCCCAAAGCGCAGAGCGAAGCACTTTTGTGCTGCTGACTTGTTGTATCCTGACCTGGATGTATTTGGCCTGGCAGCCTCAAACCGCAATCGTATGGCATGTTGAGGGCGGTATGAGGATTGGACTGGCACTGCTCTTTCTAATGGGTGCAGGGCTGGTACTTTGGTCAACCTTTATGATCAGTCATTGGCGTTTATTCGGGCTGGAGCAGGCTTGGAACGACTTCAAAGGTCATGCTCCTGCCGAGGACCGCTTTGCAACGCCTGCCTTGTACAAATACTCCCGCCATCCCATGTATGTTGGGATATTAGTGGTGCTTTGGTCGACACCGTACATGACAGTAGGCCATCTACTGCTTGCGGTTGTTTGGTCGGTGTATGTCTTTATTGGCATTTACTTCGAAGAGCGTGATCTGGTGCGTCATTTTGGTCAAAGATATCGAGATTATCAGGCCTCGGTGTCGAAGCTAATTCCCTTTCGCGCGATAGGCAAATCTATCAGACGTCAGGAATCACGACTTGCTCAATCAAGCTCAGTGGAGGGCCATTAACATGAAACGTGAAGCGACATGCCTATGTGGCCAACTTAGTTTGTGTGTAGAGGGTGAGCCGACCTTGTCGATGGTTTGCAACTGTACTAACTGCCAGCGAAGAACAGGGTCGGCTTTTGGTACGATCACCTATTTCGCGGATAGCCAGGTCATCGAACAAAAAGGGAAAACCAAAAACCACAGGTTCAAGGTCGATAGCGGCAACACCAACACGACCTCATTCTGCCCGAACTGCGGTACGACCGTGTTTTTTAAAGCGGAGATGTTTCAAGGGCAAACCGGAATCGCCTCAGGTTGCTTCCGTGAATCGGAGAGACCCGAGCCTCGCTTAGCCGCGTGGACGCGATCAAAATGTCAGTGGGTGGAATTTCCGGAGCATTGGCCCAGGCTTGCCAAACAAAGTCCGGGTTAGCTAATTAGGAGAGAGGCGGGAGGGCAATGCTTCTGGTTTACAAGATTTGCCTTCCCCCTTATTTCGATGGATTATTCCTCTGCCAATAACTTGGGCCAATGGATGTCCGCCTTGGCGATGTTGCCAGGAATATCCTGCTCCCATGTCTCTTGCACTGAACGGCTGTAATTGAGGTAGAGCTTGCCGTCACGTATACGCCAGGCTTCGGGGTCGATCTTAGCTGTGTAACCCTGACTAACGGCCCAAGCACAGTAACCGCCATATTGAGGTGCATATTTTTCAGGGTTTGCGATGAATGCAGCCCTGTTCGTTGCGTTTGCAAAGAACCAGGTTGCGCCATTCCACTCATGCTTGAAATCACTGTTACCTTCTTGAGCTTGCGACTCTTTAAAGTAGGCAACAGGGTCATAGCCCTTGATCGCTTTACCAAAGAAATTGCTGTAGACCGGTTCAATAGCTAGCGCCGGTAAGGAAATCGTTCCCAGAATGGCGAGCATTGCCATCATGCGTAAATAGGCAGACATAACTTCTCCTTTTCTGACATCTTCCTTTTAGACATAGTGAAGGATCGATAAGTTCCTATTTCATTCTTCGTCGAAGCGATAAATCCTTACGCGGTTAAATTCTTCGAATTCATTCAGGTCAGGCCAGGTTCGCGCCTCGTGTGTCTCAATCAGTTTGAAAGCCTCGCTTGGGAGAGTTTTCATCCGTGAGTCAGCCAGCAGCACGTTGTTGCTGCGTGAACACCAGTCATCGAGCAGACAGTGATTGTCTCGGTCGTAAAGCACGTCGGCTGCTGTCAGAAGATCTATGCCTTCCCTAACTTCATTCAGAGATTGAATAGCCTCAATTTGCACCCCATTTTTTTCAGCATTTACCTGGGTAGCGTCAAGGGCATCCAGGTCGATATCGCAAGCCCATACTTTTGCCGCTCCTGCTAAGGCTGCTGCAATGGCTACGACACCTGAACCCTACCCTATATCAACGACACGTTTGCCTTTTACCCACTGTGGGTTTCTCAATATGCAAGATGCCAAAACCTGCCCACTCGCCCAACAGAAAGACCAGTATGCAGGCTCAGCGACAATGGCTTGAGCCTCATCGTGAGGAATCGGGCCTTCCAACACGCGTGGATCAAAAAGAGCCAAAGAAATTTGCGGGCAATAAGGAGGCTCTGTAAATTGCAATCGTGCCTTTTTTAAGGTTCGTTGCATTTGTTTTTCGAGAGATAAAAGCGTTGGCATTTGGAGGATAAAGGCCTACATTTAACGGGACAAAACTAAGCATACCATGCGTCGTTGCGGAGTCTATGGCGAGGGCTTGGTTCAGCTGATATTTACACGACAACAAAAGACAAAGGAACAGAAGATGTCATTAGAAAGTGTTACCGAAGAAAAAGTGATGGAATTGGGTGAGCAGGCAGTGCAATTTGCAATGACCTATGGTCCTAAGGTCGTCATTGCGATTTTAAGCTTGATTATCGGCTTTTGGTTTATCCGGCATTTTGTCGGGACTGTTGAGAAGCATTTAATTTCGCGAACTGAAAAGACCCTGGCGACATTCCTCAAAAGCCTTTTGTCGATCTTTTTGAAAGCCATCTTAATTATTATGGTGGCATCCTATATCGGGATTGAAACCACCTCTTTGATCGCGGTTTTGGGTGCTGCAGGCCTGGCCGTTGGCTTGGCCTTGCAGGGCAGTTTGTCGAACTTTGCCGGTGGCGTTCTGATTCTTTTCTTCAAGCCGTTCAAGGTAGGAGATGTGATTGATGCGCAAGGCTACGTCGGCACTGTTAAGGAAATCCAGATTTTCAATACAATTTTGCTGACCCCTGATAATCGTATGGTAGTTATTCCTAATGCTTCGCTTTCGAATGGCGCTTTGGTGAATATTAATCATGAACCTAAACGCAGGGTCGATTTTGTATTTGGCGTAAGCTATACCGATGATATCGATAAGGTTAAAGGCATTATCGATCAGGTGACAGAAGCAGAAGCCCGAGTGTTGAAAGACCCTGCGAAAGTCATCGTGTTGAGTGAGTTGGCAGACAGTTCTGTCAACTTTACCGTTAGGCTTTGGGTGAACACTTCCGACTATTGGGGTGTGTATTTTGATGTTCAGGAAGCGATGAAAAAGGCCTTTGATCAAGGGGGTGTTTCGATACCGTTTCCTCAAAGAGACGTGCACCTGTTCAATGCAGGAGAAAGTGCTTAAATATAACGGCATAGTTAACCTGCTGCATGATGTGCGTCGCTATATCGAGAGGGATTAATTTGCAAAATTGGTGAAATCACTATCGATTTGTGACGCGTATTCTATTAACTGAGTGGGAGTGATCACGAAATAAATTGAGTCCAGGGTGTAACGTGTAAATGTGTTTGCTTGGAGCGACCGAGCATAATGTTTTTAGCTTGTAAGCTCTTACAAGCTCGGACAATTGGTGGAGGTAGTACGATGCCGATAAAACAATTACAAGAATACTTGGATGCGCATAATGTTGCGCACGAATTTATTGAACACTCTCCCGCTTACACAGCGAAAGAAATCGCTGCTTTGGTAAACGTTGGAAGTGCTCAGGTTGCGAAAACAGTGATGGTGTACCTTGATGGTGTGCTATCAATGGTTGTCTTGCCGGCTTCCTGCCGCATTCGGTGGGATCGCTTTACTCGAGCGATGGGAACAGAGTTGGTAGATCTGGCGACTGAAAGTGACTTCGAAAACAGGTTCCCGGAATGTGAGCTTGGCGCGATGCCTCCCTTCGGGCGTATGTTTGATCTGCCAATGTATATGTATGAAGGTTTTGACGAAAGCGGGTCGATCGTATTTCGGGGCGGTTCGCATAGTCAGTCAGTCAAAATGGACTTCAGAGACTACAAAATGCTTGCCCAGCCGATGACCCTCAGCGAAGGCTTTGCACGTATCGGAGCTTCACGACCTGATTGGATGGTTCGTCGCAAAGCTGGCTAGCGCAGGATTAAGCTCAATTCCTGATAGCCGCGTCGGAGGTTAAAATTTCGCAGCGGCTCTCGACTTGCAAGGTAGGCCAGCTCATCGATGCTGCGAATCCGTTTCTGGTTTGCGCCAAAGATGATGTCGCCGACTTCAAAACCCTGACGGGCGGCCGCTGAGTCTTGCTCTAGGCTAATGACGATACTACCCACGGCAGATTCGTAGTCGGGATGAATTAGATCCTGAAGTGTCATCCCCGCGAGACCGGGGTGCAACTTAACACCATCGATTTCCGGGACTGGAACTTCTTCTATTTTAATGTCCAGTTCCAGTTGTTCTCCCTCTCTCACTAGCTTCAAATTTATAGTGTTACCCAAGGGCGACAGGCCAATACGATTGGCCATGTCTTCCGCATTGTTTACGGGGCGCGCGTTTGCTTCAATAATCAGATCCCCAGCTTTTAGCCCTGCCTGATCAGAGGTACTGCCGGCTTTGACCTTATTGACCAGAGCGCCCTGATATCTGTTCAGACCGAACGCAGCCGCAAGTTCCGGTGTCAGATCCTGAAAGCTTGCACCGATGCCCCCCCGTTTTACCTCGCCATAAAGTATGAGTTGATTCATGACTGCCTGAGCGACTTCGGAAGGAATCGCAAAGCCGATCCCGACATTGCCCCCGGCCGGAGCCAAAATGGCTGAGTTAATGCCGATGAGTGTTCCCCTGAGATCAATGAGTGCGCCGCCAGAGTTACCCGGGTTGATTGATGCATCCGTCTGGATAAAGTCTTCATACCCCTGTACACCAAGTCCATTGCGTCCGAGAGCACTGACAATGCCGCTTGTCACTGTTTGTTGAAGTCCAAACGGGCTGCCGATCGCTAAAACAAAATCCCCAACCTGAACAGAGTTGTCCATAGAAAGTGGAATGCTCGTTAAATCCTCTGCAGGAATTTGCAGCACAGCGAGATCTACTTTTTTATCGGAACCGAGTAATTTTGCTTGAAAACGACGGCCATCCTGGAGAGTGATCTCAATTTCATCGGCATTATCGATCACATGATGATTCGTCAGAATGAATCCCTGTTCAGCATCCACAATGACCCCTGAGCCGGCACTTTGGGTTCGCCGGGTTACCGCGGGATCCTCTGGAAGCTGGAAAAAATGACGAAAAAAAGGAGAGGATAATAGCGGGTTACGCTGTGCCCGAAGTGTGTAGGTGGAAACGTTGACAACGGCTGGTGCTGCCTTTTGAACGATTGGTGCTAACGATGGCACCGAACTACCCTGAATCAGTCGCTCGGGAACCGCAGCATGAGCGATTGTGCCTGACAGAAGAGACAGCCAAAGAAAAAATCTAAGAAGTCCGGAAGATGAAATAGCCATGGAAAGTACTTTCTAGCCTCAGCGCATCACGTTACTATTTAAACACTACTGCATACCTATGTGTGTTTGATAATAGATTTTACAAGCCTTCGCTTGGAAGCCAGAGTTTTATGCACGAAAAATCCCGTCACTTTGATGTTGTTATCGTCGGCGCCGGCATGGTCGGTGCTGCAATCGCTTGTGGTCTTGCCCAGCAAAATTTCCAAATTGCATTGGTGGATAAGGTACTTCCAAAGCCAGTTTCCGAAGATGAGCCCCCAAGAATTCGGGTTTCGGCATTGCATTTGGCAAGCGAGCAGTTGCTAAAGAATCTTGGTGCGTGGAAGCATATTGTGGCTATGCGCGCTTTTCCCTACGACTATTTGGCTGTGCATGAAAGTCACGCGAAAACAGGATTCGTCGCGAAGCTTCCGGACATTAGCAAATGGGCGACGACCCGTTTTGACGCGTGTGATTTGGGACGGACTCACCTTGGGCACATTGTGGAGAATGATGTGATTCAGGGCGGTCTGCTTAAGCGAGTCGAAGAATTTCCGCAAATCAGTCTGTTTTCCGAGACAACGGTGCAAACGATCAGTGGCGATGCGATGCAACGTGTCGTGCAATTATCCAGTGGCGAGACTCTAACGACTGAGCTCGTGATCGGCGCAGATGGTGCACAGTCTCAGGTCCGCCAGTTAGCAGGAATCGGTCAGTATGCTGACGCGTATGCACAGCATGCCATGGTTGTTTCCATTCGCTACAAGGGTGCTCTGCAAACGGGAACCTGGCAGGCATTTCGTCCGGAAGGGCCGCTTGCCTTTTTGCCTCTTAGTCCCGTAGACGGCGCAAATTATGGGTCTTTGGTTTGGTATGATTCTGCGGAGATGATAGGCTCCCTGAAACAGCTTAATATGGCACAGCTTAAACAAAAGATTGAGGCAAACTATCCTAAAGAATTGCCTGTGATCGATGAAATTATTCAGGTTGCTTCATTCCCGTTGGTTAAATCGCATGCACAACAATATTGGAGTGACGGCGTGATTTTAGCCGGTGATGCGGCGCACACAATTAACCCGCTTGCCGGGCAGGGCGTTAATCTCGGCTTCATGGATGCCGCGGTGCTGATTGAAAAACTGGGTAAGGCCAAGCTGGAGAATTTGCCTTTGGGCGAACCGGAGATTGCCAAAGATTATGAGCGAGTGCGTCGCAAATATAATCAGCTGATGATGAGTGCGATGGATATGTTCTATCTGGGATTCAGTAATCGCTCGACGCCTTTGCAAGTGCTTCGAAACATTGGTTTGGGGCTGGCAAATCGCTCGGGGCCGGTTAAGCGCAAGGTCGTTGAATATGCCACGGGACTGCAAGGCGAAATCCCGAGACTTGCGAAGGTTGGCGATTAAAAGATAACAAAGGCGAAAGGAGAAGAATTCAACATGTCGGATACTATTTTTACAAAGATCATCAATCGGGAAATACCTGCCGATATTCTTTACGAAGATGACTTATGCCTTGCGTTCAAAGATATACAGGCTCAGGCACCAGTGCATTTTCTGGTGATCCCGAAGAAGGCGATCGCAACCATTAATGATATTCAGGAAGAAGACAAGGCACTGGTTGGCCATCTTTTTTGGGCGGCGAAAAACATCGCTGCGGAGCAGGGTGTTGCCGAGCAGGGCTACCGAACGGTCATGAACTGCAATGAATATGGCGGACAGTCGGTTTACCACATCCACCTGCATGTATTGGCAGGTAAGCCCCTTGGCTGGCCACCTTATACCGACAAATTAAAGGTGTAAAAAAGGCGCTCAGTGAGCGCCTTTTGTTTGTCGAATAGATACACCTATCGAGCAAGAAGAGAGCCTAGCTACCTTTAACAAGTTGCTCGGCTTCAGTGATCTTCATATGCCTGACGTCTTCGCCTTTGACCATGTAAATCACGTACTCCGCTACGTTTGCCGCATGATCACCGATACGTTCGAGGGCTCGCAATACCCAAAGCACATTGTGCACCTGTGAAATGCTGCGAGGGTCTTCCATCATAAAGGTCATCAATGATCGAATCGCAGAGCCATACTCTTCATCGACGGCACGGTCCTCGCGAATAATATCGAGAGCCATTGCTGCATCGAAACGGGCAAAAGCATCCAGCGCGCCATTTACCATCTGCACAACATGTTTGCTGATGTGGCGTACTTCAACGTAACCACTAGGAGGCTTACCTTGGTCGCTGACGTTAATTGCCATTTTTGCGATCTTCGCGGCTTCATCACCTATGCGTTCCAGGTCTGCTACCATTTTGACGGTTGAAATGACCAGACGAAGATCGCTGGCCGCCGGTTGGCGGCGTGCGATGATCTGCGTACATTCCTCATCAATTCGGCGCTCCATGTAGTCCACGTTCTTTTCCACGTCTCGTACAGCCTCAGCAAGTGCAATGTCGGAATTTAAAAGCGCATCGACTGCGTCGGTAATCTGTCGCTGAACCAGTCCGCCCATTTCCAGAAAGTGACTCCGAAGTGCGCTTAGATTCTCGTTAAACTGCTGTGATATATGTTGGTTGTGTGACTCGTGTGTTAGTGAGCTCATTCTGTGTCTCCTTATCAATCGTCCCTGAGATTAACCATAACGGCCAGTGATATAGTCTTCGGTCTGTTTTTTAGCTGGATTAGTAAACAGTTGGTCTGTGTTGCCGAACTCGATCAAGTCGCCCATATACATAAATGCGGTGTAGTCAGAAACCCTCGCAGCCTGTTGCATATTGTGTGTAACAATAACGATAGTATAGTCATCCTTGAGCTGATGGATCAGTTCTTCAATTTTCAAGGTAGACAAAGGATCCAGTGCAGAAGCCGGTTCATCAAGTA
>DAITOW010000064.1:0-11433 GCA_036833965.1 Oleiphilaceae bacterium | reverse complement strand
CGAGTACGAGCTAACGCGCTCATTACAATTCTCGCTTATCGAAGAGAGCAGCCCTGAAGCGCGCTACACCAACGAAATTAGTGCTCGCAGAATTTATCGGCATAGTTCTTCGGAACTACTCGCAAAAGATCGCGAGCAAGCAGTGATTACCAAAGCGCTCGACCAAAGTTTGGCCAGAGAGATCATTCGCCAACTCACCTTGATTCGCATCGGGGACTAATGTGCGGCTTAAACAGGCTCAACTCCGATCGCATCTTGAAAGCCCCCTTAAGTTAGTTTACCTCGTCACAGGCGACGAACCCCTTCTTGTGCAAGAAGCGATGGACGAAATTAGAGCCGCCGCCAGGAAGCAGCAATTCGAAGAGCGGCAGGTATTCCATGTTGATAACAAGTTCGATTGGCAAACTCTTATCGAAGAATCCGGGTCACTCTCTTTATTTGCAACAAAAAAAATTATCGAGCTTAAGCTACCAAATGGAAAGCCCGGAACAGATGGCAGTAAAAAGCTTGTAGAGTTTGTTGAACGCGCCCCCGAAGACACCTTGTTGATCATTGAGTCCGGAAAAATCGACAAAAAATCCTTTAGCTCAAAATGGCTGAAAACGATTGATAACGCCGGTGTCATCATCCAGATTTGGACCATCAAACCGGAAGAAATGCTTGGATTCATGCGACAACGCGCGCAAAAACTCAAATTGAATATCGAGCATGACGCACTGCAACTTCTCTCATCAAGGCTTGAAGGAAATCCGCTTGCTGCCAAGCAGGAGCTAGATAAATTACATTTGCTGCACGGAAAGAACCCGATCACTGTCGGCATGATCTTTCATGAAGTCAAAGACTCAGCTCGGTACAGCGCCTACGATCTGGCCACTGCCATACTCCAATCCCGCACTTATGATGCAATAAACATCTTACACCACCTCAAAGCTGAAGGATCAGCACCGTTAAACGTTATCTGGCCGATAACGCGGGACACAAGAGTCATTGCAGCACTCGCTCCGGTAGTCGGCCAACGAAACCGGGTCGAGGCCGTACTGAAAAGCCACCGCATTTTCCCATCCCAACAGGGAGATTACGTTCGGGCAGCAAACCACATAACTGCCAAGCAGGCGAATTCGGCATTGGAGCTTCTTAAGCAAGCTGATGACAGCATCAAGGGAGCTGCAGACATGATGCCCCACTGGCTACTCATCGAACGTGCTGTACTGACGATGTGCGGAGCCAAATTGCGAGCATAAAAAAACGCCGCCCGTGGGCGACGTTTTCATTCAAGCAAGCTGAACCTTAAAAGTTTTCAGCTTCTAACGACATAGTATCAACGCTACCGGACTTAATACTTTCCAACAGAGAAACGGTCTTCGGCAACAAACGGCTAAAGTAGAAGTTTGCCGTCTTGAGCTTGGACGCATAGAAAGCGTCCTGATCAACTTTCGGCGCTGCCACTTTGACCATACGCGCCCACATGTACGCATAAGCAGTTAAACCAAACATATCAAGATACTCAACCGCAGCTGCACCGACAGCATTCGCATCACCCTGTGCCGCAGCAATAACGTAGTCAGTAGCATCACTCAAACGCTCAAGAGAGGCTGCCAACTGCTCAAGCTTACCGGTCAAGGCAGCATTATCGGCTTCCTGCTCGATAAACTCGGAAACTTCTTTGGCAAACAGCTCGAACAACTTACCACCGTTCGCGACAATCTTGCGACCCATAAGGTCCATTGCCTGAACACCGTTCGTTCCTTCGTAGATCTGTGTAATGCGGGTATCACGAACAAGCTGCTCCTGACCCCATTCACGAATAAAGCCGTGACCACCAAAAATCTGCTGACCGGCAACACAAGAATCAAGCGCCCGATCAGTCATATACGCCTTGGCGATAGGAGTTAGCAACGCCACCATCGCTTCGGCATGCTTAACCTGCTCCGCATCGTCAGAGAATTTAGCGATATCAAGGAAGCTGGCAACATATGTAGAAAACGCTCGACTGCCTTCCGTATATGCTTTCATCGTCAAAAGCATTCGACGAACATCTGCGTGCACAATGATTGGGTCTGCTTGCTTGTCAGTCGCAACCGGACCTGTAGCTGCACGACCCTGAATACGATCCAGAGCGTATTCACGTGCGTTTTGATAAGAGCGTTCTGCCGCTGCAAAACCCTGAATACCTACGCTCAAGCGCTCATAGTTCATCATCGTAAACATCGCGGCCAAGCCCTTGTTGACCTCGCCGACCAACCATCCTTGTGCGCCATCAAAGTTCATCACACAAGTACCAGAGGCTTTAATCCCCATTTTGTGCTCAATAGAACCACACGTCACATTATTGTTCTCGCCAACAACGTTGTTCTCGTCAACCTTGTTACGCGGTACCAAGAATAGAGAAATACCCTTTGAGCCAGCAGGTGCATCAGGCAATTTAGCCAATACCAAGTGAATGATATTGTCCGTCAAATCGTTTTCACCACCGGTGATAAAGATTTTGGTACCCGTAATGCTGTAAGAACCATCGGCATTAGGCTCTGCCTTCGTGCGAATCATGCCCAAGTCCGTACCGGAATGCGGCTCAGTCAAGTCCATCGCACCAGTCCACTCTCCAGAGTACATCTTCGGAAGATACTTTTGCTTCAGTTCTTCTGAAGCGTGCGCATCAATTGCAAGCGCAGCACCGGACGTCAAACAAACGTACAAACCAAATGAAATGTCTGCAGAGTAAAGCATTTCTTCATACTGGGCACCCAGCATCTTGGGCATACCCATCCCTTCATAAACCGGATTGCCCGTGAGACCTGACCAACCGCCCTCTGCGAAAGTCTTGTACGCATCGACAAAGCCGGCAGGAACAGTCACTTTACCGTTATCGAAGTGACAACCTTCTTCATCTGCCTCACGGCTAAGGGGGGCGATAAGGGAAGCGGTAATTTTACCAGCCTCTTCCAGGATCGCATCCGCAGTCTCGATGTCTACAGTGTCCTGAGTTCCCGCCAGGGAACCCCAAAGCTTTTCTGCCTCAAACACTTCATTCATCACGAAGCGAATATCTTGAAGGGGCGCTTTGTAGTCTGCCATTTCCTATTCCTCTATCATTTCTTAATGGGTCTACCCAAGCCAGAACCGATCACGAATTACTGGCGCAAAAAAGTGGCGCGCATTGTAACGCAAAAAAGCCCGCTGAGCGGGCTTTTAATTTAACGAACAATTAAAACGCGAAGTTTTCCTCGTCCATAGCCATGATTGACTCACCACCAGCCAACATCATCTGTGCGTGAGCAGCAGTGCGTGGAAGGATACGGTCATAGTAGAACTTAGCCGTTTGAACCTTGGCAGTATAGAAGCCTGTTTCACTTGTACCTGCAGCCAACTTATCTTGAGCAACTTTCGCCATTTGCGCCCAGAAGTAAGCAAGACATACGTAACCAGAGTACATTAGGAAATCGACAGACGCTGCACCAACCTCATCACGGTTCTGCATAGCAGTCATACCAATTTTCATCGTTAGATCGCCCCACTCCTTGTTAAGAGTAGTCAGCTTCTCAATGAAAGGCTTCATCTCAGCGTTGTCTTCATTCGCCTGGCAGAACTTGTGAACCTGCTTGGTAAAGTTACGAAGCGATGCACCTTGCGTCATAAGAATTTTACGACCAAGCAAGTCTAGCGCCTGGATACCAGTCGTTCCTTCGTAAAGAAGAGCGATACGAGTATCACGAACGATTTGCTCCATACCCCACTCGGCAATGAAACCGTGGCCACCAAACACCTGAACACCGTGGTTCGCAGCTTCAAAACCAGCTTCAGTACAGAAAGCCTTCAAGATTGGAGTCAAGAAGCCAAGCATTTCATCAGCAGCTTTCTGCTCTTCACCTTCACCATGCTGTACTAGATCCGCCTGCTGTGCCGCGAAGTAGATCATTGCACGTGAACCTTCGGCGATCGCTTTTTGCGTAAGTAGCATGCGGCGCACGTCCGGGTGAACGATGATTGGATCAGCTTTACCTTCCGGATTCTTAGGGCCAGTAAGCGAACGCATTGCCAGACGCTCTTTTGCATAGGCAAGTGCACCCTGGAAAGAACCTTCTGCAGCCGCAAGACCCTGAATCGAAGTACCGATACGAGCCACGTTCATAAACGTGAACATGCAGTTAAGGCCTTTGTTTTCAGGACCAATCAACCAGCCCTTCGCGCCATCAAAATTCATAACGCACGTCGCGTTACCGTGGATACCCATTTTGTGCTCAATAGAGCCACAGGTTACCGCATTACGCTCACCCGCTTCACCATTTGCATCCGGAAGATGCTTTGGAACGATGAACAATGAGATACCTTTGGTACCTTCAGGAGCGCCTGGAAGACGAGCCAAAACGATGTGAACGATGTTGTCCACCATGTCGTGCTCACCAGCAGAAATGAAGATTTTGGTACCAGTAATGCTGTACGAACCATCTGCGTTCGGCTCAGCTTTAGTAGTAAGAATACCAAGGTCAGAACCACACTGAGGCTCTGTCAAACACATTGTTCCGGTCCACTGACCTGAAATAAGCTTGGTCAGGTAAGTTTCTTGTTGCTCTGGCGTACCGTGCTCTTCCAACGTTGCGCGAGCACCATGAGACAAGCCTGGGTACATGCCCCAAGACCAGTTTGCAGTACCAATCATCTCACTAAGAATGATGTTGAGAGACTCAGGAAGACCCTGACCGCCGTGCTCTACCGGAGCATTCATTGATGGCCAGCCACCTTCAACGAATTGATCGTATGCTTCTTTAAAACCTGTTGGAGTTTTAACGCCGTCTTCACTCCAAGTACAACCTTCCTGGTCGCCAACTTGATTTAGAGGAGCAAGAACTTCTTCACAAAATTTCGCACCCTCTGCAACGATTGCGTCTACCATATCCGGAGTCGCATCGGTAGCGCCGATATGTTGGTAGTGCTTTTCACTATCAAGCACTTCGTCCATAAGGAACTTAATATCTCTTAGGGGAGCTTTATAATCTGGCATAACGTTAACCTCAAATTGAATCGGTTTCGTTTGAAAAACTATTGAATTAAATGAGCAAATCTCAATCTTGATCTACCCGACCGCACTCTAAATCAAACGAGTGTTTGAAACATACGTTTGCATGCCTGCTTTGTCAAGCACCGGCCACAGAAAAATGTGAACCAAATACCCATAGCAAAAATGCCCGTTATCGCTCGGCGGCAAGAATTATAAAGAAGAATCTATTGAAGAGAAGCTGGCGTTTGCAGGAAGCGCTTACGCCATGGTATCCAGAAGAGTGCCTAACACTTCATCCGCAGTTCTGACGACTTGGGCTGACGCCTCAACACTGCGCTGATATAAACGAAGCTCTATGATTGGTTCGATTACGTCGTTGGTTCCATCCGCGCCGTCTACAGTTCCCGCACGCACGATATCTGATGCCGCTTTCTCGACACCCTCAATACCCTGACGTACACCAGTAAGACCGGAATCCAAAACCGAATTAACATTCATATCGACGCAAAACCACGCTGTTCATAATTTGATCACTAAAGTTTAGGGAATCCACCTAGGGTCCGCAAGCGAAACAACCGTTTTTTACATAGTTAAACAATTAATATCCAAGCACTTACTTAACCGCCCAACATCCGGGTTCGGCGCGTGAGGCAACATGCCGATAAAAGGCGCGTTCAAAGCGGACTTCAGTGTGGCCACGTTTTCGTCAAGAAAGCCCATACTCTCGCTAGATTGCTGATTCCCCACCCAACCGGCAATCGTAAGGCCATCAGAGCGAATGGCCTCTGCGGTTAAAAGCGCATGATTAATACAGCCCAATCTCAAGCCAACAACAAGGATGACGGGAAAATTCAATTGCTGCGCAAGCGTCGCCATCGTTTCTCTGGAGCTGATAGGCACCCGCCAACCACCTGCACCCTCAACTAACGCGAAATCGACCTTTTGCATTAAGGCACCACGACAGAAACCGGCCAGCCTTGATGCAGTCACTGTTTTGCCGGCTCGTGCAGCTGCGATATGGGGAGAGCAGGCATCCGGCAGTGCAACCGGATTAACCTGCGCATAAGGCAATTTGATTGATGAGCTGTTCATAAGAGCCAGCGCATCCTCGTTTTGGTACTCATCCCCAACGAGCTCACACCCGGCTGCCACAGGCTTTAAGCCCAACGAACTCAAACCTTGCTGTTGAGCAAGCTCCAGCAAGCGACAACTCGCGTAAGTTTTGCCAACTTCCGTATCTGTACCCGCTACAAAATACTTTTTCATCAAACCAAAGATTTCCTTAAAACAAAATATCCGACCCGGTAAGTTGCCGGCACAGTTCCATCGGGGCGACGATAGCGCTCATAAGCACGTAACACCCCATTCAGCTTAGACTTACCCATCAACGATTTTGGGCGCTCACTTGAGATATTATGCGCACCAATTGCCTTTAAATCCTTCATCAACTGTATCGGCTTGTCATAAGGCAGCGCGACATCGATCTGCTCCGCAAGGACTATTTCCAAACCATGCTCTTTTGCAGTCTCCAGATGATCCTCGAACAAAAGAAACTCATTCACATGCTGCTGATCATCAACACTCGCCCAAGCATCTTTCAACTCAAACAACGTTCCGTCAAGCAAGGTCGAAAACCCTACTAGACCACCATCACGCAAACAATTTTTTACACCCCTCATCACAGCAGAGAGGTCGCTTGCCCACTGTATTGCGAGGCTTGAGTAAATAAGATCGATTGAGTCAGGGCAAAAACCCAGGTTTTCAGCGTCTAATTGACACGCAAGTATCGAAGGACGCGGCATAACGTGCTCTGTGCGCCATTGCTCAGAGCGCGCAAGTGCACAGCGCAGCATGTCTTCGGAAATATCGCCCAATATCAGCGTTTCCGGCTCAAAATCATCAAGCAAACGCTGACCGAAATAACCCGTCCCACAACCGAGATCGAGAAGTTGAGACGTTTGTGCATGCCGTGTTGAGTCAAAGACCGACTTGAAACGATCACATAACGAATGTCCGACCAGTTTTTGAAGGTGCGCAGACCGATCATAACTCTCGGATGCGCGACCAAACGAAGAAGCCAAATGCTGTTTACTATCAACATTGGAGCTAGACATTTGCAATGCCCCTTTCAAAGGGAATACCTTCGTCGATCAAACTTCTTACTAGCTGCAAAAAAGCATCACTCAAATAATGTGTCTCACCATCAACCACACGTACATCATGCTGAGGAAAAGACTTTTGGACCGCTAACGCGGAGGCCAACGGAACCAATTGATCATCCGCACCAAACAGCATACACACCGGGCGAACCAGCCCTTTCAGTTCATCAATAACATTAAGCTGCTTTAACAGAGACAAGGTTTGCCCTCGAAGCGCCGTTCCTTGAAGTGCGGAAGCATATCGCTTTTTAACACTTGCTAATAACTTGCGATTTACGCCCAACTCCTCAGCAGACGATCCTGCTGCCATCAGATAAGGGAAGGCCTTCGTTAGCAACAGATCTTCTCGTGCGTTTTCCTCAAACTCACTAAAGACCTCGCAAGGCATTGCGTTAGGCCAAGAACACGAACTCACAAACACTGGAGCCGCCATCAATGAAATCAGCCTTTGATAGGGTACTTCCGAGTCTTGAAGGTAACGCGCGAAACGAATCGCTAACATACCGCCCAGAGACCATCCGGCCAGAACCGTATTCGGGTGCACCAAGGAAGCTAATGACTGCATCCAGGAGCTATCCAAAAAGCGTTCGTCGACATCAACAACCCGGTAGGATCGACCGTTAGCAATTCCTCTCACAAAGTCTTCGACAAAATCGCTGCGTAAAGACCAGCCATTAAAAAACAGAACATCCACTGTCGGGTTGCTATTCATTGAAGCACCCCGCATCGCGTGCTCTACGCAAGACTGCAACCAGACACTCCACATCATCAAAGCTGTGCGATGCACTAAGCGTAATCCTGAGTCGGGCAGTACCGGGCGCCACCGTTGGGGGCCGAATTGCTCCCACTAGCAGCGAGTGCTCTCGCAGAAAGCTGGCGACCCGCATGACCGACTGATTCCCACCTACGATCACGCCTTGGATCGGCGTGTCAGACTTCAACAACTCAAAGCCATGATCTCCAAGCTCCCGCTGAAAAACAGAAATCAGAGCTTTGAGATGTGAGCGCTGCTCGTCAGCGGATTCAATCAGCCGCAAGGCCTCTGAGGTTGCAGCGACAATCGCGGGAGGCAAAGAGGTCGTATAGATATGCGTGCGAGCGCGCTGTTCAAACACATCCATTATGGCTTTAGGGCCGGCGACAAAGGCACCAAAAGATCCAAAGGCTTTACCAAATGTACCGATCAAAATAGGACAATCTTCCTGCGAAAGCCCTGCCTCATTGAGTGAACCTCGCCCACCCTCACCTAAAACGCCGAGCCCATGAGCATCGTCAACCGCGAGCAAGGCAGAATGTTTATCGGCAATACGAGCGAGTTCAGCAAGTGGTGCCACATCACCATCCATACTGAACACACCATCGGTTGCTATCAGAATCTGGCTGAACTCTTTGGCGGAGGTGAATTTCTCAAGATGAGTATCAAGGCTTTCCCCGGAACAGTGCAAGTAACGTTGACTCCGGGCGCCGGAGAGTCGCCCTCCATCGATGAGCGATGCATGATTCAGCTTGTCCTGGAGCACAAGGCTTCTGGCGTCACAAAACACATCGGCAACGGCAAGGTTCGCCATAAATCCTGAAGAAAAAAGTAGGGCTTTGTCTCTGCCAGTGAATGCGGCCAACTGCTCTTCGAGCAACTGGTGAGGCTCAAAATGTCCACAAACGACATCAGAAGAGCCACTGCCAAAACCAAAATCCTGAATCGCTTCTATCGCCGCCTGTTTGACCTGAGGATGGTTGGCAAGTCCGAGATAATCATTGCTAGCGAAGTTTCGAACAGACAGCTCGGAAGGCTTACCGTGCATCGCATTTTCTGAAACACTAACCGAACCGGATTGCGGGCCCGTGAGCGTCAAACGCTCGCGATACAGCCCAGCATCCGCTATAGCTGCCAGCTTCTGCTCCCAGTCCGAGCAATCGTAGGCCATACAACAACCTCGGACTAATGCTTGACGGTCGCCCCACTCGAAGCATTCGTTGCATCATAAAACATAGGATTTTTGGCTTCCTGATCCTTTGCAATCGCACTCTCGAGAATCGCTTCCTGAGTTTCGTCCGACTCTTCTATACGCTGCTCCGGACGTAAACCCAAACGCTTGAAGAGCTGCATATCTTTGTGCGTCTCAGGATTTGGCGTCGTCAACAGGCATTCACCGTAGAAAATCGAATTAGCACCTGCCATGAAGGTCAAAGCCTGCATTTCGTCACTCATTGACTCGCGACCGGCGGAAAGCCGAACATGGCTTTCCGGCATGAGGATACGAGCAACAGCAATACAGCGAATAAAGTCGAACGAATCGATATCCTCAACGTCTTCCAGAGGCGTGCCTTTTACCTTAACCAACATATTGATCGGCACACTTTCAGGTTGCTTTGGAAGATTCGCAAGCTGAACCAGCAAACCGATGCGGTCAGACGCGCGCTCGCCCATCCCGATAATGCCACCACTGCAGATTTTCATCCCGGCATCACGAACGTGCTGCAGCGTATCCAGACGATCCTGATAGGTACGTGTAGTAATGATCTTGTCGTAAAAATCCGGAGAGGTATCAAGGTTGTGGTTGTAATAATCTAACCCGGCGTCGGCAAGCGCTTGAGCCTGATCATCGCGCAGCATCCCCAAGGTCATACATGTTTCCAAACCCAGCTCTTTGACACCCTTTACCATTTCGAGCACGAAGGGCAAATCCTTGTCGCTCGGGTGCTTCCACGCAGCGCCCATACAGAAACGACTGCTGCCTTTCTCTTTGGCCTGCTTAGCCTTTTCCAGTACCGCCTGAACCTGCATCAACTTTTCTTTCTCAAGCCCGGTATTGTAGTGACCACTCTGCGGACAATACTTGCAGTCTTCAGGGCAAGCCCCGGTTTTGATGGATAGCAGGGTACTAACCTGAACTTCGTTCGGGTCGAAATGCTGACGATGTACGGTTTGAGCCTGAAATAGCAAATCATTAAACGGCAATTCGAACAACGCCTGCACTTCTTCTTTTGTCCAGTCGTGACGCACGATGCCTAGTGGAGAATTACTCATTTTCGCTCAAACCTCTTTCAGAAAACCGTTTAAACACTGCTATCATTCTGCCAGTTCAAAGGAATTGAACGCCCGTATAGCAACGCAAGGATTGTGTGCATGATATTATTCCACAAAAACTTGTCAACCAAAAAACCAAACATGGTTAACAAGTCATATTTAAACGCGACAAAAACTATCAAATCGGCGTTTTTTAAACGCTGTTACCTGTGCGGAATGAGAGGTACAGCAGACGAGCTCATTTGTAAGCCATGCTTGAAAGACCTGTTGGCGCCGATGCAGACGATACTTTGCGCACATTGCAAAATCCCGCTGGGAACAGAGTCATGGCACCCCCATTGCGCGGAATGTCGCCTGACACCGCCTTACTATGATGCATGCAGAGCTGTCTCCACCTTTGAATTTCCCGCCTCCACTCTCGTGCACAAACTCAAATACGAGAACAAGCAGTTTGTTGCACGACTGCTGGGAAGATTGCTCGCTGAGGAGATCGCGAAATCATCACCACACTCTCCGGATTTGGTTTGCCCCGTCCCGATGCACTCGGACAAACGCAGTACCAGAAGCTATAACCATGCTGCCGAAATCGGTAATTACTGCGCCAGAGCCCTGGGATTATCGTGTAAGCCAGACCTTCTGATCAAAACACAGACAACAACATCACAAAGCACTCTCGGCCGAAGCGAAAGAATCAAAAACCTCAAGAACAGCCTCGAGGTCAACAAGTCTATCAACATAAAAGGTCAGCACATTGCAGTCGTCGATGACGTCATGACGACCGGCGCGACGTTTGACTATGCGGCCAAACTTCTAAAAGCGGCTGGCGCCAAAAGAGTTGAAGTCTGGACATTCGCTCGCACCCCCAAACCGAGTTAGGGCAAGCTGTCAGGCCAAGCGATTAGCAACGAGCTCGGCTAAAGCCAAAGAAGCCGTTAAGCCCGGTGATTCGATACCAAAAAGATTAACCAGACCCTTGATGCCGTGCTCCTGCTCGCCCTGCACACAAAAGTCCGTAAAGATTGCGTCACCAAAACGGATCTTGGGTCGCAAGCCTGAATAGTCCGGGTGGAGTTTTTCAGCATCAATCTCAGGCCAGTATTCCCGAATGCGGGATAAAAACGTGTCTTTCTTTGATGGGTCAACAGCATAGTCAAACGCATTTAAAGCATCCGTATCGGCAATCGAACACCATTCAACATCCGGACCGAATCTCGCAGCGCCTCCCAAATCGAGAGGCAGATGCACACCCAGGC
>DAITOW010000063.1:0-11497 GCA_036833965.1 Oleiphilaceae bacterium | reverse complement strand
CTATTTAAGATGCCGGCCGCCATCAAGATGGATCGTTCTGCCGGTGATATATCGACTGTTTAAGAGATACTCAACAGCCTCGATCGCAGCCTCGAAAGAGCCTTCCCAGGGCAGGCTGGCTTTGCTCAGAGCTTTCTTTTGGTAAGCCTCGTCGTCACCCTCATTAAATTTCAATAGCGCAGGTGCAATCGCATTGACCTTAATGTTTGGAGCGAAGGCTGCAGCGAAAGACAAGGTAAGGTTTTCCAAAGCTGCTTTACTTGCGGCATAGGCAAAGTGCTTTTTGCTGCCGCGCGCAGCAACATAATCCGTCACATGAATGATGTCTCCGAGTTCCTCGCCATTCTGCTCAAGATTGCTTTTCAAACCCAAATTCATCAGGTAGGGCACTTTCGCATGCACATTCATCATGCGGTCAAAGACCTCTCCGTCTGCAATACCTTTGCCTTCTGCAAGCCAGTCAGAGGCGTTGTGGATTATCGCCCGCAAGCCCGGATGCTTCTCTTGCACGGTAGCAATCAGATCCTCAACCTGGGTCATGTCCTGGAAGTCACATTGAAATAGCGTGGCTCCTTTGTCCCAGAGAGAATCCAACTCGGCGCGTTCGGAGCGGTAGGTGCCAAGCACCTGCCACCCTTTGTCGAGAAAGTGATGCGCCAGAGCCAAGCCTAATCTTCTCGACACGCCGGTGATAAAAATTGCTTTGCGATCGGTCATATTGAACGTGCTTTAACTATTGTTGCTTTAAAAACTCATTGCGCGTTTGCGAGTTTTTCTTGAATGAACCGCCCAATGCCGTGGTAGAGGTTGCTGAACCTGAATCCATGATGCCACGGGATTTAACGCAGTAGTGTGTCGCGCTGATCGAGACAGCCACGTCTTCGGTGCCCAACAAGGTCTGAAGAGCGACCAACACTTGTTGAGTGAGACGTTCCTGAACTTGAGGACGCTGCGCGAAGAAGCGGACGATGCGGTTGATCTTGGACAGACCGATCACTTTATCTTTGGGAATGTATGCAACTTTCGCTGTACCATCAATCGTTACAAAGTGGTGTTCGCACGTACTCGTTACTGAAATGCCTGATACAGTCACCATCTCATCGACGCCCATCTTATTGTCGATGACGCTAATCTTCGGGAAATTGCCGTAATCAAGACCGGAAAAAATCTCACGCACATACATTTTGGCGATGCGATGCGGTGTCTCGTTAAGGCTATCGTCATTCAAATCCAGTCCGAGCGTATTGACGACTTCGGTAAAGAGGCCTTTCAAACGTTCGTACTTTTGATCTGTTGTCAGTGTGCTTGGCAATAACGGTGTTTCCAGACCTGCGGCAAGCAATGCGTCACGAACCAGATGCGCTTCGCGGCTCATTTTCGGGCTAACGGTGTTCTTCTTTAAAGCTTCCATCGAAGGCTCCTTTAACGGCGCTCAGCCGCGGTACTCCAGACTAAGTGAAACGGAATCGGCGAATCGCAGAGCGTGCGGCTTGTCGATCTTGACCTTTGCATAAGTGACCCACTCATGTTCGTGGCAAATTACCAACACGTCACTCACCAATTTCTCCAGCAGTAAAAAGCGGCCGGATTCTACGTGTTTGATGATACCTTTGGCGATGCTTTTATAATTTAAAGCATTTTCAACATCGGCATTTAAGCACAGCTTATTTGCAGGGTAATGGATTTCTGCATTAATAACGATATCTTGCTGCTTTTCCTGTTCTTCCGGGTTAAAGCCGATAAAGGTTCTCAGGCGCAGATTGGTGATGTTAATAACGGCCTGACTGACTTGAGGTACAGTTTGCAGCGGAGTTACCCGATTTGTTTGGCTCATAGCTTTCCTCACAGAGCAGACTCGATTGCCTGCGTTAGTTCCTTTGAATCCGGAGAGACCGAACTCCCGAAATGCCCTAAAACCGCGCCTGATGACGACACAAGGTACTTGTTAAAATTCCAGTTTGGAGCCGAAATCTTCTCTGCCAAATGCTTAAAAATCGGGTGAGCATTTTCTCCGCGCACTGAGACCGTTGATGTCATGGGGAAGGTCACACCAAAGTTAACATAGCAGATCTCTGCGGCTTCCTCTTCATCACGTGCTGCTTGCCGAAAACTGTTCGATGGAAATCCCACAACTATAAAGTCCTGCGCTTTGTAGCGCTCGTACAGGGCTTGTAAGCCTTTGAATTGGGGCGTAAAGCCGCATTTGCTTGCTGTGTTGACCACTAATACGGTCTTGCCTTCGGTCAGTTGACACAAGTCCAGGGTTTGTTGGCTGTGGAGCTTACCGATCGAGTGATCCATCCAGCCTGCGCACTCTGCCAGCGTGGTGCTGCTGGCTAGAGCACACGTGATCGCGAAAAGGGTGTTTTTGATACTTAGGGATTTTGGTGAGGCAGTTGTTGGCATTTGAACTATTCTCTTGGTTCTCGGGCAATATACGCGACTGGTACTCACTTGGTTTACCAGGTTCGTTATATATTGAGTTGACCGTATGGTCAGATTATTATTCGTTTCGACTCTTTTAACTTTTTCAATTTCGGGATCGACATGACTTATCCAAGAGACCTCGTTGGCTACGGCCAGCATACTCCAAAAGATGTTTGGCCAAACGGTGAGCGGGTTGCTGTGCAATTTGTTATTAACTACGAAGAGGGCGGAGAGAACTGTATTCTCCATGGTGATGCTGCTTCAGAGGCTTTTCTGTCAGAGATTATAGGCGCGCCTGCTATGGAGGGCGTTCGCCACATGAGCATGGAATCTATCTATGAATATGGAAGCCGTGCCGGATTCTGGCGTTTGCATCGAATGTTTACGCAACGGAATATGCCGGTCACGGTCTATGGTGTAACGACTGCACTTGAAAAGCACCCGGAAGCAGTTCAGGCAATGAAAGATGCCGACTGGGAGATCGCAGCGCACGGCCTTAAATGGATTAATTACCAGTACATCGATAAGGACGAAGAACGGCGTCAGATACAGGAAGCGATCAAAAAGCATGAGGAAGTAACCGGTGAGCGACCTCTCGGTTGGTATACTGGCAGAACCAGTCCGAATACGCGGGATCTCGTTTATGAAGCAGGCGGCTTTATGTATGACGCGGATTCCTATGCGGATGATCTCCCTTACTGGGTATACGATTATGAAAAACCGTATCTTATTGTCCCTTACACGCTGGATACCAACGACATGCGCTTTGCGACTAATCAGGGTTTCAATTCGGGTGACCAGTTCTTCTCCTACCTCAAAGATGCTTTTGATGTGCTCTATGCAGAAGGAAAGGATGCGCCGAAAATGCTGAGTGTTGGCCTGCATTGCCGCTTGGTGGGTCGTCCCGGGCGAGCTGCTGCGCTTGCGCGCTTTCTTGACTACGTGCAATCGCACAGTGATGTATGGGTGACCCGACGGATTGATATTGCCCGGCACTGGCATGAAAACCATCCGCCAGTGAAATAGCGCGCGAAAAATAGTGGAGATATCCCGGTCCTGTGCCGGGATTTTTGACTACTCTTATCACACCAAAATTTACTGGGGATTCTTATGTCAGCAACGCCAGAAGTGCCAGAAACGCCGCAAGAACAAGATGATCAAATGCAACTGCTGATAGACTTGCATCAGAATAACGAACGGCAAGGGCCTGGCGGGCGAACAGAAACAGAGCTTGCAATGTATCTGGCTGGTGTGGATCTTCAAAGCAGTTACAGAATTGCCGACATAGGTTGCGGGACTGGAGCAGCAAGTCTGGTGTTGGCTGAGATGCTCGATGCACAGATAACCGCTGTCGACTTCCTGCCGGAGTTTTTGAACGTTCTGGATGGACGGGCGAAAGATGCCGAGTTGTCAGATAAAATCACAACACTCAATGCCTCGATGGATGCTCTACCTTTTGAGGACGAATATTTCGATGCGCTTTGGTCGGAAGGCGCAATTTATAATATTGGCTTTTCAAAAGGCGTAAGCGACTGGAAGCGCTTTTTGAAGCAGGGTGGTGTCTTGGTTGCTTCGGAGATTACCTGGACTACAGGAGAGCGCCCAAAAGAGCTCGAAGATTATTGGCAGGCAGCCTATCCGGAAATTGATACCGCATCAAACAAGATGCGAGTACTTGAAAATGCCGGCTATCAACCTCTGGGCTACTTTATTCTTCCGGGGGAATGCTGGCTCGAAAATTACTACGCTCCGCTTCAGCAGTCCTATGACGACTTTCTCACTCGACACCAAAATTCGGATGCGGCGCAGGCCATTATCGCGGGCGAAAAGGAAGAGGTGGCAATGTACGAGAAGTTCAAGGATTACTACAGCTATGGCGTTTACGTTGCTCGCAAGCTGTAGCATTCCTGCAGTGAGATGATGAGGGATGCCCGAAGGCTATTCGGTAGCCGCCCTGGCAAAACCTTGCAGAGCTTTGGTGACTTTCTCCAACACTTCGTCACATCCCTCGATTTCATGCCGTTCTTTCAAATACGCAGGATCGTTGTATGTGAACGTGACCTTGCCCTGATCGTCTTCGGTGATTAGTGCTTTTTGTGGCAGGTCTATCCCAACCATTTGCGTGCAGGCCATTAAGGGCGCACCAACTTTTGGGTTGCCAAAAATCACTAGTGTCGTGGGCTTGATATCCACGCCTGCACTTTTGGCTCCTTCTGAGTGAGGGATGGTTGCGAAAACCTTCATGCCTTTTGCTTCCAGTGCTTGGTTTAACTTCGACACTGTTGTGTCGAAGTCATTAGCGCTGGCTATGTGGACCATGCCATTGTGTGCCCACGCAATGTTTGCTGTAAAAAACAACGCAGTGCAGATGATTGGAAGCAACTTCATTTTTGTTCTCCTGAGATAGTGTTTTCTATGTCTGTTAAGCATAAAGAGGATGTATTCGCGATACAAATCACGCAAGATGTCTGAGACCCTTCATAAATTGACAGAGGCTCTCAATGCTCAACACGCTCAAAACCTCTCGCGGTTATCTTGTCTCATTACTTCGTAAATATTCACCTTTGTCAGCCCAGGCAGAAACGCTTGAGGATATATATAACTATCTTCCCTTGTCTGAAACACTTAGTACGTCCGGGCAGCCAAGTGAAGAGCAATTTGTTCTGATCAAGAATGCAGGATTTAAACATGTCATTAATCTTGCCCCGCATGACGCGGAGAACTCTATAAGAGATGAGGGGGCGACGCTCAGCGCGTTGGGTATCGATTACACACACATTCCCGTGAATTTTGTGAAGCCATCAGAGAAAAAATTTAAGGCGTTTGTTGCTCGGATGAATGAATTGGAGGGTCAGAAGGTTTGGCTGCATTGCGCGGCGAACATGCGCGCTTCCGCCTTTGTTTTTCGATATCGAACTCAAGTGTTGGGATTAAACGTTGAGAAGGCGAATGATGATTTGCAAAGAATCTGGCAGCCGGTAGGTGTGTGGAGGAAATTTATAAGCACGCCTAACGCCTAATCGCTAATGACGTGCTCAAAGATGTTCTTTTATTCTACCACCAGTAACGGTCAGGGAAGTTTTCAAACATTTCGTGCATGCGATCATGCGCTTTTTGGGCATCGAAGTTCTTGACGTTCACCTGGCTAAGATCTCTCGAAGACGCTGCTTTCCAGATTACTTCTTTTGTTTTGGTATCGACGACATTGACCAGCATTCGGGCTTCGAAAACAGCTTCCATTTGTGTCGGATGTCCCTCGATACCCATCGATTCCGGTGACTGTACTTCAAGACGCTGCGATTGCGTTGTCTTCAATGAGTAGCGGATTTCAAAATCCGGATTTGCGCCATCGACATAGCCTTTCTCTACCATGACCTCTGCAATGGCATTGTTGATCAACTCTTCTGCCTTGGTCGCGATATCAACGTGGGTATGCGCAACTTTAAAGGATGCATATTGGCCTTCGCTAAAGTTTTCCTTTTGAACATGCACGACATTCAGTGGTGCTGTTTGACATGCACTGAGCAGTGCAATGGTGGAAAGCAGAAAAAAATTGAGCAGATATTTACGCATGAAGACCCCTGTTGTTTTTTGAAATTTATTCTTTAAGACAGAGCGCTAGAATAACACTTCTGAACGGCAATTCTAGAGTCAGCCTGTTTTGTCTCGGGCAAAAAAAAGGGCAACTCA
Organism: Oleiphilaceae bacterium; assembly: GCA_036833965.1. GTDB lineage: Bacteria > Pseudomonadota > Gammaproteobacteria > Pseudomonadales > Oleiphilaceae > PZPK01. Next base: position 5,380 of record DAITOW010000063.1, on the reverse strand, counting down.
TGGTTGCCCGAATTGTTTTCCCTGGAACACAACACTAGGAAATTCACTAACTCTGTGGAGAGTACTTCAAGCGTAAGGCCTTACGCAGTCGCTACGTGCGTTTTAATCATCGCAAATAGCTGATCTTTCAGGTTCAAGCGTACTTTTTTACGCTCTTCCAGATATTCGTCAGAAGGAGTCTCAACGCCAGTTTCGATGCGGTGTACTTCATGATCAACTTCATGGTACTCATCGAACAATTTGGCGAAATGCGCATTGTTCATTTTCAGATCATGAATCTGATCGCGGTATTCTGGTAGCTCGTGAACAAGATCGTGTTTTTCGATGGTCATGATATCTCCTCAATGAACCTGTCTGTAATCTGGTATGGGTTTATCATGGAGGGATTTCACTTTCAGGGTATTGATTCAGATCAAATCACGAATGAGTTGCATCAATAATCTGGTAGCGGAGGAGTTGCGGCGCGATGCTTGTGTTAATTGCCTGCCGCCCGGATACGAATCAAGCTGCTTCCGTCAGGCGCTGGTTCTGCACGAAAACGTAAAGCGAGGTCTGTTCCACATTGCATCACATTCCATATTTCGCTGATCTCGCCTCTATATAGCTGACCTTCTCTGGTAAAAACCAGTTGTCCGAATGCTGCGCTTTCCGTTACTCCGTTAAGCGTCCACTCATCACAACCAAACTTGCGTTCGATATAGAGATCTGCGGCTCGAAGCATATCGCCTTTGAGGGCTGCACGGTTAAATGCTGCAGCGTTGCTCGGAAGTTCAATGTCTGGAAGTGAGTCGGTCGAAGCACAGGCGGTAATCAAGCTTGTGAAAATGCCCATGGCGATCGCGGCAACGGTCGCTTTAACCTTGGTGTGAATAATATGTTTGGGCAGTAGAAGCCCGGGTCCGCAAATGGTTTGCTTTGAGGGTTTTAGTTTTGTGTTGAATAGTGAGTTTGGCATCCTTGTTGTGCTCCCTAGTTTTGAACACATGCTTCTGCGGGAGCAGAAGCATGTGCATGTTTACTAGTTGGCTTCCAGTGCTTCGGCTTTTTCGCGCAGAGCCTTGGCTTCGGCAGTTTGCCCCAGTTCGCTCAGGGCTTGCGCTTCACCGTTATACGCGACAGCACTTGGACTATGCTCTGCAAGCAGGGGATAGGTAGACGCAGCTTGTTCCAATTTACCTTGTGCCATCAGAATCTTTCCAAGAGTGTCGGATGCTGATGTGCTTGCCGGATCTTCCAGTATTGCTATTTGCAGGTTCTCAATCGCTTCATCCGCACGACCTTGCTGCCAAAGGACGGCGCCCAAGCCCGTGTACACTTTTGCATCCTGTCTGGTTTTCAGTGCTTCCCGAAGGTGCTTTTCCGCTTCGGCATACTGTTTTTCTCGAGCAAGATGTGTCGCCAAATTAAAGTGCGATGTGGCGGACTGCGGGTCTATTTCCAATGCGCTTCGGTAGGCCTCGATAGCCTCTTCAACCATTCCCTGTCGCTCCAGTACATAACCCAGGTCATTGTAAATAGAAGCCTGAGGTTCTATTGCCAGGGACTCGCGATAGTGAATTTCTGCAAGCTCAAGCTCGCCCATGTCAATTGATGCCAGAGCCATATTGTTGTGCGCTTTGTAATGCTTTGGATCGATTTTGAGCGCTTTTTCCAGAGAGGCGATCGCTTCTTCACTCTTGCCTTGCTGGAACAGGGCAAAGCCCATCGAGTTTAATAGCTCGACGTTTTCCGGCTCTGCTTCCAGACCTTTGAGGTAGGACTTCACCGCATCAACATAGTTTCCGGAACGTTCGTTTGCCATGCCTGCTCGCAGGAAGGAATACGCATCAAGGAACTGCTCATCAATCATCGCAATAGTATTCGCAGGCACTGGAACAAACTCGGGGATATTTGCCGCACGATCTTCGCCGGTAAAGCGATCAAGTACTACTGGTGGAGTAGAGTTGCCTTCCTCATCAATGTGCGTCAGAAAGAGTTGCGTGTAAGGTGTATTTGCTTTTGAAGAAAATACCAGCCAGCGGCTGTTCGAAGAAAAGCTGTGCCACGAGTTCATATTGTCTGTGTTGGCACGAAGACGACGCGCTTCGCCACCTTCTGCGGGAATAATGAACAGTTCACTATCGGGCATGAGTAACATGTAGTTCTCTGCTTGTGTGAAGACAATCCACTTGCCGTCAGGAGAAAATTTCGCGAAGAAATTACTCTTGTTGTTGTGTGATGCACCCGCCAAAGGCTCGGCAACGCCGCCTTTGCCATCGTTAAACGGGACACGGTAAAGGTCGAACTTATAGGGCTCGCCATCCTCAACGAACTCAGGGACGTCTTTGTCGCTGATCAATACGCTTTTGGCGTTGGCGATGGACGGTTTGTCGTAGGTTTTTGCCCGCGTGAACACAATGTATTTGCCATCCGGGCTCCACGTAGGGTTGCTCTGAACGTACTCTGGGTCATCAGCGCCAGGCAGGGCTTTGTATTCGCCGGTCTCGCGATCATGAACGACCAGAATCCCTTTGATAGGGAAGAATAGTTGAGAGTACTCAATGCCGGGCGTTGCCACAAATACGGCACGGTCTTTTACAGTGCTGATAACATAGCGGCCATCCGGTGAGACTTGAGACAACAAACCGAAAGTCTGTTCTTCATCTTCTCTTTTGTAGTCGCTCCAGGTAATGATCTTTTCATCATTAAGAACCATGTCTTTCTCGACATCAAGGATCGCATAGCCACCCTTATCATTGCCGTAATCGACATCCAGTCCTAGCGTTTTGCCATCGCCAGAAAACGAGTGGCAGTTGCCACAAACAGGCAGATTTTCGAGAACGATCTTGGGACGTTCCAAAGAATCAACAGAGCCAAAGCGCCAACGAATTTTTGAGGGATCCTGAACTGCTTCTATAAAAGGTAGAGGGACTTCGCGATAGAAAATGGAATCACCTACCGGATCACTTGATGTTGCGATGCGCACGGAGTCGGCTGAAATTTCCTCTCCATTTTTGTTCAAACCAATAATTGCAACAGATGCTTCGTTTTCGAGGGAGCGGGTTTTGATTTGGCTCCAAACGTCTTCGCTCGGTTGCCAGAAAGATTCTTCGGTCGAAAAGCTTAAGTCTTGTTCTTCATCTTGAAACCGAACAACGAGGTTCCAGGTGCTGACCTCATTGGTTGCGTCCTCCCAAACAAACTTGGGTGCAACGATATCCGGTGGAAATAATGTCTCATCCAAAGGGTACTGGATTTCGAGCTGTCCGACTGGTTCCCCGACAAATGCAATCGAAGAGTCGGTGGAGCTGGTTTTACAAGCACTTAAGAACGAGATCGCAAACAATGCGAAAACGAGTTGAGAGAAACGGGTTAGAGCGTTGGTTTTGCCCTGAAATGGGAAATGCGATTTTAACACTTTTGCACCTGTCCTAGTTGTTATTATCAAGTGGCGCTATCGCGGAAGATTATTTTTCTCAGTTCTGCGAGCGCGGATTTTAGAATTTTTATGACTCCATCAAGGTTAATATCAGTTAATACGGTAAAAGGTCAACATTCCTTCCGAGGCAAAAATTGTAGCTGTGGATGGGTTCTCAATTAGCTTTTTCGTTAAGTCAGTTTGGCCGCTTTGCACACAGTGTAGGGCCGTGCTTACCAGTAACAGTGATGCTGTTCTAGTCCGTCTAGAGCTGTTGAATAGATGATTAGAATAAAAACTTGATATTCACAACTAAAAGCTTGGAGAAAAATAATGATCATTGACAAGCGATGTATGAAAACCTTGCTCGCGGCGACCGCTTTGGTCACCGTAGGCACAGCGCAAGCTGCTGTGCATAAGGTCAGCCCTGGAGAATCTATTCAGGCTGCAATTGATATTGCTGTTCCTGGCGACACTGTTCTGGTTGAGCCCGGCATTTATCAAGAAAACGAGGGTGGAATTTATGGCCTGCGTATTACCCAAGACAATATTCGTCTGATTGGTAAGGTGCGCCCTGGACAAGGAGATGAGGGTAAGGTCCGCCTCATCGCTTCTGGCATTCAAACAGAGAAGGGCACGGGTATTTATGCCGCGCCAGCTGGCTGTGAGTACGATTTCGGTCGAGATCAGTGTAATGCCCCAGATCTTAAAGACTTCTATGTACGCGGTTTTACTGTGGAAGGCTTTGGTAAAAATGGTATCCAGACGCGTTTTGTAGACGGTTTTGAGATGATTCGTAACGAATCAGCGAACAACCTGAACAACGGTATCTATCCGACGCTATCGGCGAACGGATTGGTGCGTAACAACACTTCTTACGGTTCGCTTGATACAGCGATGTGGGTTGCAGGATCTGAGAACGTTCGCGTTATCGGTAATGAGTTGTACGATAGTGTGATCGGTTTTGAAATCACTGTATCCAACAACGTTGATGTCCGTGAAAACCAGATTCATACCAATACTGTTGGCGTTGGTTTGTTCCATCCGAATGGTGCTGGTAACCCGGCATTACCGGTTATGAAGGACTGGATCATCGAAGAAAACGAGATCTACAACAACAACCGTACTAACGACGCGCCAGTTGGTTCGTTCCAGAAAGCATTGCCTCCTGGTGCGGGTGTTCTTATGCTGGGCGTAAGCGACCACGATGTTCGCTACAACCGTGTTGAGGATCACGCGCTTACCGGTATCGCGGTTATGGGTTGGTGTTCTGCGACATTTGGTACAGAAAACTCGTGCTTCAGTATTAACCCACAGACGGGTGAGCTCGTTTTGGTCGATCCACCATTCAACGATCCGGACAACACAGTTTTGGACGGCTCTGCTAGCAATAATCTGGTTGCTAACAACTGGTTGAACAATAACGGCTTCTTGAAAGGTTCTGGATATCTTGGACCGTTCGACTTCCTGGCTGCTGACCTGACTTACTTCAACATTCCTGAGCTACAAGGACTTGTGGAGTTTTCACAGGGCAATTGCTTCCAGGATAATTCCGGCGATGGAGAACTATTGATTTCAGCGGTAGCGGATGGCGGATTGTTGCCAACCGACGGTTGCGAAGCGCTTTAGTTCTAGCCTGATTACTGAGCCTCTAATACCTCGTATTGCAGTATTGGCTTGGTAACACCCGGCTTTACAAAAACTGAAAATAACAACAAAGAGAGAGCATGTTATGTCTCCTACAAACCCAACAACACTACAAGCAGTCTCTTCTTCCATCGCGGCAGACACGTCGTTCGTTGAAGAAGTTCGTTCGAAAGATTGTCTGATTACCTTAAGACGGGCCGAAGGTCCAAATGCAACAGAGCTTTTCTTTAGCTGTAAGCCGACAGGGCTTGGCCAAAGCGCTGCTGAGCAGGCTAAAGCGATGTATTTGGCGGCGAAAGATTTATTAAAAACCGAGGGCGGTGGACTGGATACAAT
>DAITOW010000062.1:0-11512 GCA_036833965.1 Oleiphilaceae bacterium | reverse complement strand
GTATTTTTGTGTTCGGCTCAAGAGTATCGGCTTTCGATGGTTCTGGGTTTTCTCAATCCTTTTTTGTATTACCTGATCCTGTTCAAGGCCTATGAGTTGTTGCCCGCTCAGCAGGCGCAGCCAATCAATTACACATGGGCGATTATGCTTTCTGTTCTATCCGTCCCCCTGTTAAAACAAAAGATCTCATCGCGTCAGGCCGTCGCCCTCATTGGGGGATATCTCGGGGTGGTCGTGATCGCAACCAAAGGGGATTTAACCGAGCTTAACTTCACTTCGCCGTTTGGGGTGTTCCTTGCGCTTGTTAGTACCGTGATATGGTCTTTGTATTGGATATTTAATACCAAGGAGGCCAGAGACCCTGTCGTCGGCTTGTTTGTCAATTTTTGCTTTAGCTTGCCTTTCATATTGCTCTACTATCTTTGGCAAGGCGAGTTTCGTGTTTTACCAATCGAAGGCGTGCTGGGCGCAGCGTACATAGGCGCGTTTGAGATGGGCATCTGCTTCGTTATTTGGCTTAAGGCAATGAAACTGACTAACAGCACAGCGCAAATTAGTAGCCTGATTTTTCTCTCTCCGTTTATGTCGCTTATCCTGATTTCATACTTCCTAGGTGAGCACATTGAATATGCAACAATCTTTGGCCTGATTCTTATTGTGGCGAGCATCCTTTACCAGAACAGGCAGACAAAGTCATAAAGTCTTTATAAGGCCAATTTTCTAGTCTTATTGAGATCATAAAGAGACATTTATTGGAATTTCCGGCTAGCAAATCTGCTTAGTTTGTACGAAATGACCTTTTAATAAGGTGTAAGGTAATGACAGCTAAATTCTTTAGGTGCTGCCATTATGTCGACGTCAATCCTAGACAGCCTCAGGGTACAGATTCGCGAAGCGAATAATAAGAGCGAGCACGAAGTCTTGTCTCTGATTGAACAGAACTCCTCGCTATCTTTAGAGAAGCGTCTCGCCATTCAGAAACGTTCAGTTTCTTTGATTGAAGATATTCGAAGGGATGATCGTCCGGCGTTGCTTGATCTCTTTCTCTCTGAATATGGCCTCTCAACCAGTGAGGGCGTGGCATTAATGTGCCTGGCAGAGGCCTTGATGCGCATTCCCGATGCCGCAACGGTGGACGCACTAATTGAAGACAAAATTGCCGATTCCTGCTGGAACGTGCATTTAGGCGCTTCCGAGTCCGCACTAGTAAATGCCTCGACGTGGGGATTGCTCCTTACGGGTAAAGTCCTCAAAGGGCACGATGGTTCCAAACTTTCGAGCATTTTACGCAAACTGGTAAAGCGCTTGGGTGTGCCTGTAATTCGTTCTGCCGTAAAACGTGCGATGAAGGTCTTGGGTAGCCAATTTGTTTTGGGTGAAACAATCGAAAGCGCGCTAAAGCGTGGAACGCCCCTGGCAGCAAAAGGCTATACCTACTCCTACGATATGCTGGGAGAGGCAGCGTTGACCTCGAAGGATGCAAGCACGTTTTTTAGTGCGTATAAAAACGCCATCAGTGCACTGGCACATTCATCTGACAAAGGATCTGTTGTAAAGAATCCTGGTATATCCATAAAGTTATCCGCATTGCATCCGAGATATGAAGTCGGTCAGAAACAACGCGTGATGACCGAACTGGTTGATCGGTGTCTAGAGCTCTCTTTGATGGCGAAAGAGGCCAATATGGGGCTCAATATCGATGCCGAAGAGATGGATCGCCTTGACCTGTCGCTCGATGTGATTGAAGCCGTATTGAGTAATGAGCGCCTGGCGGGCTGGGATGGTTTTGGAGTTGTAGTTCAGGCGTACAGTAAACGAGCACACCTCGTGCTTGACTGGCTCTACGCATTGGCACAACGCTTGGATCGAAGAATCATGGTGCGACTGGTGAAAGGAGCGTATTGGGATACGGAGATCAAGCGGGCTCAAGTAGAGGGGCTCAAAGGCTTTCCGGTGTTTACGAATAAATCTTCTACAGATTGCTCATACCTCTTTTGTTCCGAAAAGTTATTGGCAATGGGGGACCGGATCTATCCGCAGTTTGCAACACACAATGCAAACACCGTCGCAACGATTCTTGAACTGGCGGATCCAGATGCGCAATTTGAATTCCAGAGATTACACGGGATGGGAGAGGTGCTGCATCGCCTTGTGCGAGAGCGTGAACATGCTAGGTGTCGGATATATGCGCCAGTAGGACCGCACAGGGATCTGCTCGCCTACCTAGTGCGCAGGTTACTGGAAAATGGTGCGAACTCCTCATTTGTTAACCAGATTACAAACCTTTCAGTACCTGCTGCAGAGATCGCAGGTGATCCCTTTGCAGTAAGTGCGGCAGATCGTTCACGAAAGTCTTTGGTTGCGGCTCCGATCGGGTTGTTCGGCCATAGAAAAAACTCGAAAGGCTGGGATCTGCATGATCAGTTAGATCTCGAAGAAATTGAGTCTGCCTGCTCCCCTTTTAAAGAGCACTATTGGAAAGCGGTGCCGCTGCTTGTCGACCAACCGACAGGTGTTCAACGGATTAAGATTACGAACCCGGCGAACGCGTTGGATGTTGTAGGAGAGGTTACTTACGCCAATGCGAAAGACGTTGAGATCGCAATTGAGGCTGCCAAGCCCTGGACTGCTGATAATGCGCAGCGGCGTTCCGAGGTACTTCGTCAGGCGGCCGATTTGTATGAAGCAAACTTTGGGGAGTTGTTTGCTGTACTGATCAGGGAAGCGGGTAAAACCATGGCTGATGCGATCGCTGAGCTTCGTGAGGCGGTTGATTTCCTGCGATTCTATGCCGATCAAGGCGAAGAGCTTCGCGGTTGCGAACCCAGAGGCGTTATTACCTGTATCTCGCCATGGAATTTTCCATTAGCAATCTTCACCGGACAAATAGCGGCGGCGCTTTCCGTCGGGAATGCCGTGCTCGCCAAACCGGCCGAAACCACTTCTTTATGCGCGTCTATTGCTACAGCGTTGCTTCATGAGGCTGGGGTGCCAGAGAGTGCTTTACAGCTATTGCCCGGGGAGGGATCCGTTATTGGGGCGGCGCTATCATCAGATCAGCATATCAATGGCGTGTGTTTTACCGGTTCAACGATGACTGCCCGGCAGATTCACCGAGCGATGGCTAAAAACTTGCCTGTTGATGCGCCCTTGATTGCCGAGACTGGTGGCTTGAATGCTATGGTCGTTGATTCGACGGCGTTACCCGAACAGGCTATCAAGGATATTATTGCTTCTGCTTTTCAGTCCGCAGGCCAACGCTGTTCTGCCCTTAGAATTCTGTATATTCAAAAAGACATTGCTACAGCCTTTCTCGAGATGCTGTTCGGTGCAATGGATGAGCAGGTTATTGGCGATCCCTGGGATTTAAAGACTGATGTGGGCCCTGTTATAGATCAGTTGGCCGAGAACAAAATCAGGGATTATGTGGAAACAGCGCAAGAAGAAGGTCGCTTGCTGAAACAGCTTGCCGCACCCAAAGAGGGAAGGTTTTTAGGGCCTGCTGTAATAAGCGTTCGTAGCATCTCAGAAATGAAGGAAGAAATCTTTGGACCTGTTCTTCATATTGCCACGTATGAAGCTGCTGAACTGGATAGGGTGCTTGACGATATAAATGGCACGGGCTTTGGTCTTACTTTTGGCCTTCATACGCGTATAGATGGCAGGGTCGAGGAAATAACTTCGCGAATGAATGTTGGAAATATGTATGTAAATCGCAATCAGATTGGAGCGATTGTTGGTTCACAGCCGTTTGGTGGTGAGGGTTTGTCCGGAACCGGTCCGAAGGCAGGTGGGCCGCACTATGTAAGGCGCTTCGTTCAATCTGACCGGGAGTTACACGCCACAGCGAAGTCAGAACCGTTAAATCGTGAGACTGTGCAAGGAGCAATTGACAAGCTTGGGGTGATTCAACGCAAAAAATTATCTACTCAGGTCATGTCCGGCCCAACCGGTGAGAGTAACGTGCTCTCAACTTACTCGAGAAAACTCGTGCTTTGTCTGGGGCCTACCCTCGAAGCGGCGATGTTGCAGTCACAAATCGCGAAAAACTGTGGATGCCAGACTTTAATGATTGTTCCGGGTGCACAGGGGGCTGATGCTGTGGATGGCTTTTTGCGTAGGCAGGACTTAACTTTTCTTACAGGCTTTGAAGCCGTTGTATCTTGGGGGGACGATTCGGATTCGCGCGAAATCAGGCAGGCTTTAGCACAGCGGGATGGAGAAATTATTCCTCTTATTGTAGAACGCGATGTAGCGAGTAGATGCCAGATCGAACGGCATTTGTGTATCGACACGACTGCAGCGGGAGGCAATGCGGATCTTCTCGCGGCGACGTCTTGGTCTGCATAGCTGACAGTGTTCTCTTTCAGGTTTATTAAAGTAAGCTTGGCGTTTGCCCGTTGCTTCTAGACTGAAACCATTTCGAGACTTTTACTGAATGCCACAAAGCCGCTAAGTTTAAAGACTTTCCAGCATGCAGCACCGAGAATAATGGCGCGCATGTAGTTTGATAAGCTTGAGACTGCCATGAGCAGCGACCCAACATAGTTAAAGAAAGGGTCATAGCCATAATATGGCCAAAGCAGCTCTTCTACGATTACCATACATCGTGTGTTAATACTCAGCCACCAACAATTAAGTCTATTGCAAAGCACGCTCATGGTATGCCTTCACAGCCCTTAAATGAGCACCTGGCGAATGCTATCTAAATCAAAGAAAATGGGTCGTATTTATTTTCCGCGTGCTTTCCAAGTGTGCCGATGGGATTAGAGCTCTAAGCTAAGCCTTTTAAGGAAGCTTCCTATAGCAGACCAAAAAAGTCCGGAAAGATCAGAATCGCCAATAAAACAAGTATCTGTAGGACAATAAACGGCATCACTCCGCGATAAATGTCGGCGGTTCGAACTTCTGGCGGTGCTACGCCTTTGAGATAAAACAGACTGAATCCGAAGGGCGGCGTGAGGAAACTAGTTTGCAGGTTCATGGCAATAAGAACAGCAAACCACAACATGCTGATGCCCAGCAATTCTGCGATTGGCGCCAACACCGGCACAATGATGAACGAGATCTCTACGAAATCGATGAAGAAGCCAAGAATAAGAATGACCAACATGGTCAGGATCAAAAAGCCCCACTTCTCTCCCGGCAAACCAGTCAACCACTCTTCCAGAATTGCGTCCCCTCCGGTGTAACTAAAGGTCATTGAAAACGCAGTTGCCCCCAAGAGGATGGCGAACACCATCGCAGTCACGACCACCGTTTCCCGAGCACTTTCCCAAAGCATCTTGAGATTAAACTGGCCATAGCAGAGAGCCAAAACAAGAGCCCCAACGCCACCTAAGGCTGAGCTTTCTGTAGGAGTCGCGATGCCTGCAAAGATCGACCCGAGAACCAGTACGATGAGTAATAAGGGCGGCATGATCGCGAACAATGCGGACTTCAAGGCTGCAAAACCGGCTTCTTCCACTGGGGGCATGGGAGGCGCTTTTTCCGGGTTTCGCAAAGTCACGAAGAGGATGTAACCAATATATAAACCGATCAATAGCAAACCTGGTGCGACTGCGGCTTTGAATAGATCGCCTACCGGCAAGCCCAACACATCACCCAGAATAATCAAAATGATTGACGGAGGGATAATCTGCCCCAAAGTCCCGGAAGCGCAAATCGTGCCGCATGCGAGCTCTTTGTCGTAGTTATATTTAAGCATGCAGGGCAAGGAGATGAGCCCCATCGCAACGACGCTCGCACCAACCACGCCCGTTGACGCTGCTAACAATGCTCCAACCAAAATCGTACTAATGGCGACACCGCCACTCATTCGGCCAAAAAGTTGCGACATGGAAACGAGCAATTGTTCGGCAAGCTTTGTCTTTTGAAGAACAACACCCATAAAGATGAACAAAGGAATTGCCATAAGGATCGTGTTTTCCATAATGCTCTGGATGCGATAAGGCATAAACGCAAACAGATCGACACCCTCCGCAAACACGCCAAACAACAACGCAACACCTGCAAAAGTGAAGGCGACCGGAAAGCCCAGCATCAGCAGCAAGAGTGCTGCAAAAAACATAATAATACCGATCACGACAACATCCCTTTTTCAGAATCCGAGTAGCTCGCCTGCCCTCGCATTACTAATATCGCTTTGGTCATCATGCCGATACCCGCAATTCCCATCAGCGCAAACGAAACCGGTATCAGGGACTTCACAATCCAGCGATGTGGCAAACCTCCGGGATCGCCACTCCCCTCTCCCATTTGAAAAGCATTGTAGGAGAAGTCGGTACCGTAATAGGTCACCAGCACAACGAAAGGCAATACGAACACAACTGCCCCAACCAGATTAATCAAGGCTTTGCGATGTTCAGACCAGGTGTCATAGAAAATATCAACGCGAACATGACCATCACGCTGCATGGCATACGGGGTACCTAACATAAAAACGGTTGCAAACAAGTGCCACTCAAGTTCTTGCATGCCGATCGAGACATCATTAAATGCATAGCGCATGACAACATCGTAAAAGACATTAAAGAGCATCAGTATCATGGCAAGGCATGCCAAAACGCCGCATGCATTGGTCACTTTTGCGCAAAATTTATCGATTGTCTGAATCATATAGGTACAAAAAAGCCCAAGGTTTTAAGCTTGGGCTTTCCCTCATTTTTTAGTTAAGGCTGTCGAGGTACGCTTTATCTGAGATCAACGTCCACTCGCGAACTTGTTCCATGTAATTCTTCTGGGACTCAAGCACGCGTGCAGCAAAAGGATCTGCCTCTGCATTCGCCTTCAACAACTCATCGTTGGCATTACGAATTGCAGTCATGACTTCCTCCGGGAATGTTTTCACAAGAATATTTGGAAACTCTTCCTTCATCGCAGCCCAGTTTTTACCGCTCTCATGGGTAGACTGGATATACATGTCATAGGCAATCGTCTTCATTGCGACCTTCAGAATTTCTTGCAGGTCTGCTGGTAATGCATCAAAAGTCTTCTTGTTCACAAGGAATTGAAGCTCTGTGGCAGGCTCATGCCAACCTGTGTAGTAGTAAGGTGCAATTTTGTGGAAACCCATGCGCAAATCAAGTGACGGGCCAACCCATTCAAGTGCATCAATGGTGCCGCGCTCCAACGCTGTATATAGCTCGCCCGGCGGGATGTTGGTCGGTTTCGCGCCTAGCTGCGCAAGTACTTCGCCTGCAAAACCCGGTATACGCATTTTCAAGCCCTGAAGGTCTTCAACCGTTTTGATTTCTTTCTGGAACCAGCCACCCATTTGGTTTGACGTGTTGCCGCCAGGGAAAGACATCAGGTTATGCTGGGAGTAGAGCTCGTCCATCAACTCCATGCCGCCGCCATAGTAGAACCATGCATATTGCTCAGGCGCGATCATACCGAAAGGCATCGTGGTGAAATACAGAGTCCCCGGGACTTTGCCTTTCCAGTAGTAAGAAGCCGAGTGGCCAAGGTCATACTGGCCAGACTTCACCATGTCGAAAATACCGAATGGCGACTTGTGCTTGTTGGAAGAGTCGATAGTGATTTTTAAGCGACCGTTCGAGATCTTGTCGACCATCGCGGCAAGATTCTTCGTTGCATCGCCAAAAATCGGGAAGTTTGGTCCCCAGGTTTCAGCAAGTTTAAGAGTCGTTGTTTCTACTTTTTGCTCGGTAGCTGCTTGCTGCTCAGCCTTTTCTGAACAGGCTGCCAAACCAAGCGCGGTGACAATAAGAAGCGATTGAAATAAGCGGGAGGATTTTAGGGCTTTCATAATTGCGTCCTTTATTTTTGTTAGCGCGTCAAAACCTATCAGAAGTCTGCCTTGATTTCACCCCCAACTTTGGTCCCGGGAGGAGATCAAGGCAAGATAATCACTCTAGAAGAACAGTCTTGCCAACTCATCACCGGGATCCTTTGCACGCATAAACGCCTCGCCAACCAAAAAGGCATTTACCTGTTTGGCGCGCATAGCTTCGACGTCATCAATCGTGTGGATACCGCTTTCCGTCACAACAATCTTATCCTCGGGAATAGATGGCAAGAGCGAAAAGGTATTTTCAAGGCTCACTTCAAAACTGTGCAAGTCCCGGTTATTGATACCGATGAGTTTTGTATTTAGCGTAAGTGCAGTCTCCAGTTCCTGAGCATTGTGCACCTCAACCAGAACATCCAGACCAAGCTCTCCAGCAATACCTGCAAGCTCCTGCATCTGATCCTTGGTCAAACAAGCAGCAATCAGTAGCACGCAATCTGCGTTCACGACTTTGCTTTCATAAATTTGATAAGGGGCAACCATAAAGTCTTTGCGAATCACAGGCAGGGAGACAGCAGAACGAGCTTCCTGCAGATATGCTTCATCGCCTTGAAAGAAATCCTTATCTGTCAGCACAGACAGGCAGGCAGCGCCTGCACGCTCATACGCCTCAGCGATCTCTGCGGGCCTGAAATCTTCGCGAATCACACCTTTACTGGGGGATGCCTTTTTGATTTCCGCAATCACTGCCGACAGATTATTCGCCAGCTTTTGTTCAATGGCAGCAACGAATCCTTGACACTCAGGCATATCAAAAGCACGTGCGCGATGCTCTTCCAAGGCAATCGCTGCACTGCGCTGATCGATCTCTTGCCACTTCCGATCAACAATTTTCTTGAGAATCGTTGGCGTCTCGCTGTTCATGCGGTTATCAAAACTCATAATTCTTCTCTACTGCTCGTGCTTGAAGACTTGCGTGAAACTGGCAAGCTCATCAATTTTTGCTAACGCCAAACCGCTACCAATGGCATCTTCAGCCAGGGCAACGCCTGCTTTGAGGCTATCGGCTAAATCTGAAACGTAAATCGCTGCGCCGGCATTCAGGGCAATAATCGCTCGTGCTTTTACTGCTCGCTCATCACTGGATTTACCCAACGCGGACTTAATCAATTCAAGGCTCTCTGCGGCGCTTTCGACACTCAAACCGGAAAGGTCGGTTCTCGATACTCCAAGCTCTTCCGGGCTGATCTCGTATTCCGTGACAACGCCATCTTTTAATTCAGCAACGTGTGTAGTGTCGGCAATCGAAATTTCATCCAAACCATCTTTTGAATGAACAACCATCACGTGCTTACTGCCAAGACGCGCCAACACCTCCGCCATCGGACGGCAACGCTCTTTACAAAATACTCCAATCACCTGTCGCTTAACGCCAGCCGGATTGGTGATCGGACCGAGCATATTAAAGATGGTTCTTAAGCCCAACTCTTTCCTGGGGCCAATGGCAAAACGCATCGCACTGTGATGCGCCGGTGCGAACATAAAACCAACACCGATCTCTTCAACGGCTCTGGCAACTTGTTGTGCACTAACATCAAGATTTACACCTGCGGCTTCCAAAACATCTGCACTTCCGGTGCTGCTTGATACACCACGGTTACCGTGCTTTGCTACCTTTCCACCTGCCGCTGCAACCACAAAGGCGGCCGCCGTCGAAACATTAAACAGGTTCGCACCATCTCCACCCGTTCCACAGGTGTCTACCAGATGTTCACCCTCGACAGGTACTTTAAAGGAAAGCTCACGCATCACTTCGGCGGCACCAGTGATCTCTTCAATCGCTTCACCTTTGATACGAAGAGCAACCAGAAAAGCACCTATTTGCGCATCGGTCGCATGCCCGGTCATGATTGCTTTCATAACCATTTTCATTTCATCCGTATCGAGACTATGTCCGTCTACGACCTTGGCGATGGCTTTTCTGATACCCATGTGCCGCTCTCCTGTTCTATTTGTTCTCTTCGCGATCTGCTTTAAAACGAATCAGCGCTTTAAAAAGTTATTTAGTAATTCGTGACCACATTCGGTAAGAATAGACTCAGGGTGAAACTGCACCCCTTCGATATCATATTCTTTATGACGCACCCCCATGATCTCCTCCATGGAACCATCCTCGTTATTTGTCCAGGAAGTAATCTCCAGGCAATCTGGAAGTGTGTTTTTATCAATCACGAGTGAATGATAACGCGTTGCAGTCAAAGGGTTAGGCAAGCCGGAAAATACGCCCGTATTATTATGATAAACCGGTGAGGTTTTACCGTGCATAACACGCGAAGCGCGCACAATATCACCGCCAAAAGCCTGACCAATACTCTGATGCCCGAGGCAAATTCCCAGAATTGGCACTTTGCCTTTGAATTGCTCAAGCACTTGCAACGAAACGCCAGCTTCGTTTGGAGTACAAGGACCCGGCGAAATCACGATTTTTTCAGGGTTCATGTCCTGAATTTGTTCGATGGTGATTTCATCATTCCGATGCACATGCACATCTGCACCCAGTTCGCCCAAATACTGCACGACGTTGTAGGTAAAGGAGTCGTAATTATCAATCATCAACAACATTAGTTGCCCTCCTTCGCATCAAGCCCCTGGGTTGCCATGGCAACCGCACGGAAAACAGCACGACCTTTATTCAAGGTTTCTTCCCACTCATTTAATGGAACTGAATCAGCAACGACACCAGCACCTGCCTGTATATGAAGAGTTTCATCTTTAATCACAGCTGTACGAATCGCAATCGCAGTATCCATATTACCGCTCCATGAAAGATAACCAACCGCACCACCGTAGACGCCGCGCTTCACCGGTTCTAGCTCATCAATAATTTCCATGGCCCGTATTTTGGGCGCTCCACTCAGTGTGCCCGCAGGGAATGTCGCTCTCAAGACATCCATCGCACTCGCGCCATCTTTCAGCTCACCGGTCACGTTCGACACAATATGCATCACATGCGAATAACGTTCGATAATCATTTTATCTGTCAGTTCAACCGTTCCGGTTTTGGCAACGCGACCAACGTCATTTCTTCCCAGATCGATCAGCATCAGGTGCTCGGCAAGCTCTTTTGGATCCGCCAACAAATCCTTTTCAAGCGCAATGTCTTCTGCCTCGTTCTTGCCTCGCTTGCGCGTACCGGCAATAGGCCGAACAGTCACCAACCCATCTTCGACTCGGGCCAAAATCTCAGGCGAAGAGCCAACCACATGAAAGTCGCCCAAGTTTAAAAAATACATATAAGGCGAAGGATTAAGGCAACGCAACGCACGATATAAATCCAACGGAGCCGCCTTGTATGGAATAGACATACGCTGGGCAATGACCGCTTGCATGACATCACCAGCCAACACATATTCTTTAATCTTATCGACCGCTGCCTCGAACTTCTCCTGCTCGAAGCCGGATACGAAATCGTTCTCACTCACCAAGGCATCACTTGAAGGAACCGAAGGCGATTTCGCCTGCTCAGTTCTCAGGCGATGAACAAGCACGCCCAAAACCGATTCAGCAACCTCATAGCTTCCCTCAACTCTCGGGTCTTCATGATGAATGAGAATCAACTTGCCACTCAAATTATCAAAGACAACAAGCTGATCACACACCATCAATAAAATATCGGGAGTACCCAGTGGATCCGGCGGACAGGAATTCGCCAACTTTGGCTCGACATACCGAATAATGTCATAACCGAAATACCCAACC
>DAITOW010000061.1:0-11559 GCA_036833965.1 Oleiphilaceae bacterium | reverse complement strand
GCCTATGATGAGACTGAAGAGGTCCGGGATTTGAGCGCTTCGGGAGTTTATTAAACGCGTTTGAACTTCATTCTTTGACAACAAAATTATTTGTATAGTAAGTGTGTATAAGGCTTCGAGAGCAACCGCTTTCGAAGCCTTTTTTATTGCGTTTTAAACTTGTTAATGACTGCTTGAAGATACAAGAAACGGAACATATAAAAAATGTGCCGCCTTATGAACGAGTGGAAAGCACTACCTCGATAAGTTGATTCTAATCTCCCGCTACATGCCCCTCACGACGCAGATCCGCAGCGCCAATTAATGTGTTATTGTCTCTATCAATTTTGATGATATGCAAGCCTGAATTCAAATCGCGCAGTTCCACTTTATAGCCCATCTTTTCATAAGCCTGAACTGCTCCGTCGTCAAAACGATCTTGTTCAAGATCCATTTGACCAAAACGATTGCTAAGGTGGGGGGCGTTAATAGCGTTGTATGGCGCTTGTTTCCACATCAAAGAGCGTATCAAAGAGTTGGCGACATAATTGATTATGCGTGAACCGCCCGGCGACCCAACCGCCAAGACAGGGCTATTGTTTTCCATCACGATCGTCGGCGCCATGGATGAACGGGGTCTTTTCCCGGGCTCAACGCGATTTGCAATCAAGCCGCTTTCGTCTTGATACGCGAAGGAAAAATCGGTTAATTCATTGTTCAGCAAGAAGCCGTGAACCATAAGCCTTGAACCGAAGCCGTTCTCTATTGTGCTGGTACTGGACAGTACGTTGCCGTTCTGATCAACGATCGTAAAGTGGGTTGTAGAGGGCTGTTCGGTGTTTTGACCCGTAACAAGAGAGGATGACATTGTGTCAGCAAAATTTCCTGCAGGCGCCTCCGTTAAAGGTTTGCCGGATTTGATCAAGCTTGCTCGTTGGTTTAGATACTCTGGATTAAGCAACCAGTCAGGCACGTTGAAATACGAAGGGTCAGCCAAATAAAGATTGCGATCTGCGAACGCCAGGCGCGTCGCATCGGCGATGATCTGCCAAGCAATAGGGGATTCTGCTGGATAATCCTCTAACTGCGCTAATTCACTCAACCTGAGTATTTGTCCGACGGCATGAGCACCGCTACTCGGGGGCCCCATGCCGCAAATGTCGTAAGACATAAACTCAGAGCAAACAGGTTTCCGTTCAATCACTTTGTAGTCTTTGAAATCCTCTACGGAAAGGGCTCCGGGATTATTCGCCCCCCGCACCTTGTTGACGATATCCTGCGGGAGCCTTCCTTGATAAAAAGCTTGAGCGCCTCCGGTAGAAATTTGCTTCAAGGCATTTGCATACGTCTGGTTTTTAAGAGTGACGCCGGCTTTCAAGGGCTCCCCGTTGGGAAGAAAATAGGCGCTTGTGTCCTTGTCAGTTGCAAGTCTCGCTTTGTCTTTTTCTATCGCTCCGGCTAAACGGGGGCTTACTTCGAAGCCTTGTTCAGCGAGTTGAATTGCCGGTTGCAACAGTTCGTCCCACGCTTTTTTACCGTGTTTCTGATGGATGTGCCAAAGCAGGGCGACCGTGCCGGGTGTGCCCACAGATCGGCCACCTACCACAGCATCAAAGAAAGCCATTGGGCTTTGGTCTTCCTTGAGAAACAAGTCTGCCTTTACCTTGAGAGGTGCGGTTTCCCTTCCATCGAAGGCTGTTAGATCTGCCGTTTCGGAATCGAAATATAGGGTAAAAGAGCCCCCGCCCAAGCCGGAGGATTGCGGCTCAACGAGCCCCAGTATGGTCTGCACGGCAACCATAGCATCCGCTGCAGTTCCTCCGTCACGAAGGATCTTAAGGCCAGCGTTGCTGGCATAAGGGTTCGCTGTGACGACCATATGCTTTTTGGCGCTAAGTTGTTTTATTTGACCGAGGCCTGAATTGGCTGTGGCATTAGTGAGTTGCTGGCTAGCCGATTCAGGTTCAAGTAAGTCGCTTTGCTGCTGGCTATGGATAGAGCAGGTTAGTACTAAACCGATTAACAGTGCGCTTACTTGCTTGGCTTCCATCTGTTCAGGTCTCCAGTTCGCTTAGGTTCTTAAATAATTCCAAAGCCTCGGGATTAGCCAAGGCCTCGGTATTCTTTACGGGTTCTCCGTGAACGATTGCTCGGACAGCGAGTTCGACAATTTTGCCGCTTCGAGTGCGAGGGATATCCCTTACTGCAATGATTTTAGCAGGCACATGCCGAGGACTGGTGTTGCTTCGAATGACCGTTCGTATTTCGTCCTCTAACTCTGAAGTGAGAGCGATTTGGTCTCGGAGTTTTACAAACAACACGATCCGTTCATCGCCCTGCCATTTTTGCCCAATCGCCAGAGATTCGAAAACAGCATCTACTTTCTCAACCTGCCGATAGATTTCCGCTGTGCCGATGCGCACGCCATTCGGATTAAGCACAGCATCAGAGCGACCATGGATCATTACACCAGTTTGCGTGGTGCCATCTTCGAGTTGATGAATACAGAGTTCTCCAAAATCTCCATGCGCCCACTTGTTTGGATGACTGGCGAAGTAGGCATTAAAATAGCGCTGGCCGTCGGCATCCTTCCAGAAACTGACTGGCATCGAGGGGAACGAGGTCTTACAGACGAGTTCGCCTTTGCCGCTTACAAGGGCACTGCCGTTCTCATCCAGGAAGGATATATCCATCCCCAATCCGGCACACTGCAGCTCACCGCGCCATACCGGTAAAATCGGACAGCCAAGCGCGAAGCAGGAAACGATATCTGTGCCTCCTGAAATGCTCGAAACTCTGGCCGTTGATGAAACATCGCGATAGAGATAATCGAAGCTTTCTGGCACCAGAGGAGAGCCGGTTGAGAGGATGCCTTTAATGTTCTCTAGGTTATGCGTCTGTTTCGGTTTGAGACCGAATTTCTCTGCTGCTGCGAAATATTTGGCACTTGCGCCGAACACTTCAATTCCTTCAGATTCTGCTAAATCGAAGAGGACACTGTGTTCAGGATGAAATGGTGAACCGTCGTAGAGTATGAGCGACGCGCCGAGGGCTAGACCGCTGACATACCAGTTCCACATCATCCATCCGCAGGTGGTGAAGTAGAAAAGCCTGGTGCCCGCTTTTACATCGGTATGTAAGGCTAACTCTTTCAAGTGCTGAAGAAGCGTACCGCCGACGCCGTGCACAATACACTTGGGTTTTCCGGTCGTGCCGGATGAATACAGGATATACAGAGGCGCATTGAGCGCGACTTGAGTGAAGTGAATCTCTTCAATAGGGCTTATGCACTCTACGATTGAATCCCAGCTTATCGCGCTTTCAAGCCTGCCAATTTTCAACGCGGCATTATTGGACGGATGCTCGTTCAATGGATCGAAATAGATTACCGCTTCGAGAGACAACAAACGATCAGCAACTTTGCCAGCCTTGTCACGGCAATCAAGTGCCTTGCCAGCATACTTATAGCCCAGGCATGTGATCAGAATCTTTGGTTCGATTTGCTCGAACCTGTCGAGAATTCCGCTAGCACCAAAGTCGGGAGAGCATGATGACCAAATCGCGCCGATTGAACTGGTTGCCAACATACCTACAATCGCGTGGTGCGAGTTGGTGCTAATGGCTGCAACACGGTCGCCTTCAGTTACGCCAAGCTCCCGTAGCTTTTTCGCTAATTTTGCGACCATAGCGTACAGCTCGGAATAGGTGACCGATCGAACAAGCCCATCTTCATTGTGTTCAACGCAGGCAACGTCAGAGGGATGTTCTTTGCAATGGCGAAGCATATTTTCGGCAAAGTTGAGGCTGCTGTCTGGGAACCACCGAGCGCCAGGCAACTTTTCCAGATCAGAGACTGCCGACTCCCCGCGAGTACCCTTTACGTCAAAATACTCCCAAATGGAGACCCAAAACTGGTCTGCAGATTGAACAGAGAAGCTATGCAGTGCTTGATAGTTTCGGAGGTTTTTTCCTGTTTTCCTTGAAAGCCAATCGGCATACCGCGCGATGTTACTGTCACTAAGATCGGATGCCGAAGGCGACCAAAGTGGCACGTCTTTTTTATTGGTATCAGGCCTGATCACGGGTTCACTTTTCCTGTCTAAAGACTATTTTTGTAGCGCTCTCGCAACACGTGATTGTGTTGGCCGACCGAGTTCGCCAGAGATGTAATTGCCTGCGTCCAAGAGTGCATCTAGATCTATGCCTGTTGAGAAGCCGCCGCTATGCAACAGGTAGACAAGGTCTTCGGTCGCGAGATTTCCGGTCGCGCCTTTCGCGTAGGGGCATCCACCCAACCCGGAAATAGACGCATCGAAACAGCGAATGCCGGCTTCCAGACCGGCATAAACACTCCCGATTGCCTGCCCGTAGGTGTCGTGCAAGTGCAAGGCAAGTTTGTCCGGGTCAAAATGGTGTGACAATGCCTTAAGCAGCTTTTTTGTGTCGAACGCAGTTCCAACCCCAATCGTATCGCCGAGCGACACTTCATAGCAGCCTAGATCGAACAGCTGCTGACATGTCTCAACAACAGTGTTTACTGATACAGCTCCCTCATAAGGGCAGGCAAAGATACAACTAACATAGCCCCTAATTTTTAAGTCATCTGCTTTCGCTTCGGATACAAGGTCCCTAAAGCGTTCGATGCTTTCTGAAATGGAGCAATTGATGTTCTTTTGACTGAAGCCTTCGGATGCTGCAGCGAAGACAGCAACTTCGTCTGCTTTGCAGTCCCGGGCGCTTTCATATCCGCGCAAATTTGGGGTGAGGGCAGCATACGTTACGCCTGCCACCCGTTCGATTTCCTGAAACAGGGCGTCGCTGCTCGCCATCTGCGGCACCCATTTCGGCGACACGAAGCTGCCTGCTTCAATGTAGCTGAGTCCGGTCCGGGATAAGCGATTAACAAGCTCGATTTTGCTTGCTAGCGATAGCGCCTGTTTTTCATTCTGTAGCCCGTCTCTTGGGCCTACTTCAACTACGCGAACATGCTCGGACATAAAGTTTTCCTAAGCTCTAAAGTCATATTCATTGTGATTTAGATGGGGTATCGACCCAGGGCGGCAGTTGTTTATCAAAAAATGCTGCTAGGCCGGACTGTCCTTCTTCAGACACCCTCAAGCGCGCGATGAGCTGTGCAGTATGTTCCGCAATATCTGTCGGTTGTGACAAAACATCCGCAATTAATTGCTTGGTGGCAATACTTGCCCTAGGACCGGTTTTTAGTATCTGTGCGACCGTTCGCTCGACCGCAGAATCAAGCTCGTTCGAGCTAACCAGTGTATGAACCAACTCCCACTCGGCCGCCTGTTGTGCACTAAACACTTCCGCCGTCAGAAAGAGCTGCCGGCATCGACGCGCGCCCATTGCTTTGATAACGAAGGGGCTGATCGTCGCGGGAGAGAGTCCTAGTTTTACTTCGCTCAAACAAAATTTGGCTTCGTCACTGGCGATTGCGATGTCACAACAACTTATGAGTCCGATTGCACCACCAAACGCAGCGCCCTGAACTTTAGCGATCGTAGGGATGGGCAGGCTGTCCAGTGTTCGCATTAAGTTGGCAAGTTGCCGTGCGTCCTGAAGGTTTTCATCGTGGCTAAGTGTTGCCATACGCTTCATCCACGATAGATCGGCACCCGCGCTAAAACTCTTGCCCGTAGATTGTAAAACCAGCACGCGGGATTTTGAGTTGCTGACTTCGTTCAATGCGTCCAGCAAACACCCAATGACTTCATCATCAAAGGCGTTGTGTTTGTCTGGACGATTCAGAACAAGCTTGGCTACGTCATCGTGCAGTGAAAGATTGACCGGCGAGTTCATCGGATGGCTTCCTTTACATTCTAAAGACGCCGAAGCGCGTATCTTCGATATCGACATTCATTGAGGCGGCGAGAGCCATTGCCAAAACACGTCGAGTGTCCGCTGGCTCAATGATTCCGTCATCCCAGAGTCGGGCGGTGGCGTAGTAGGGGTGTGACTGCTTTTCAAACTGCTCAATGATTGGTGCCTTGAGTGCTTGCTCATCAGAGTCACTCCAGGGGAGGCCGCGCTTTTCCATGCTGTCTCTTTTTACTTGCGCCAACACGCCCGCCGCCTGCTCACCTCCCATCACGCTGATCCTGGCATTTGGCCACATCCAAAGGAAGCGCGGATGGTAAGCGCGACCGCACATGCCATAATTGCCCGCGCCGAAACTGCCGCCAATGATGACCGTAAATTTTGGCACCTTGGCGCAGGCTACAGCCATCACCATTTTTGCGCCATGCTTGGCTATGCCGCCTTCTTCATATTCCTTGCCAACCATAAATCCGGTGACATTCTGAAGAAAGACCAGGGGGATTTTGCGTTGACAACACAATTCAATAAAGTGGGCGCCTTTTTGCGCAGACTCTGAGAACAAAATGCCATTGTTGGCCACAATACCAACCGGGTAGCCATCGATATGTGCAAAGCCACAAACCAGGGTTTCGCCAAATTGCTTTTTGAATTCCTGAAACTCTGAACCGTCGACGATACGTGCAATGATCTCCCGAACATCGTAGGGCGTTTTTAGGTCGGTCGGTACAACACCGTTAATCTCACGGGTTGAGTAAAGTGGTGGCCTGGGAGTAATACGTTTTACAGGCTCGGGCTTTTGCCAATTCAAATGTGCCACGCAATCTCTGGCCATTTTGATCGCATGTTCCTCACTATCAGCATAGTGGTCTGCCACACCACTGACTTTGCAGTGTACGTCCGCACCGCCAAGCTCCTCTGCGGTCACCTCTTCGCCTGTAGCGGCCTTTACGAGTGGCGGACCTGCAAGAAAAATCGTGCTGTGATTACGTACCATGATGCTTTCGTCGGCCATAGCAGGAACGTAAGCACCACCCGCTGTGCATAATCCGAGGACAACAGCGATTTGCGGGATTCCCTTGGCGGACATGTTCGCTTGCCGATAAAAGATGTTTCCGAAGTCATCTTCATCGGGAAACACTTCATCCTGATTTGGTAAGTTGGCACCACCGGAATCTACAAGATACACACAGGGTAGGCGATTCTCTTCAGCGATCGTCAGAGCTCGCAAATGCTTTTTAACTGAAAGGGGGTAGTAGGTTCCGCCTTTGATCGTTGAGTCGTTCACAACGACCATGCACTCTGTACCGTTAATCATCCCGATACCACAAATTGCCCCGGCGCCCGGGACATCTTCTTCGTAGACTTGGTGCGCAGCGAGTGCTGAAAGCTCGAGAAACGGTGTGCCGGAGTCTAGCAAATGGGCAAGTCTTTCTCTTGGGAGTAGTTTTCCTTTCGCACGATGGCGCTCGATTAGTTTTGCATCGCTGATCGTCGCGTTTGCAGACAGTTGCGCTCGCAGATCCTGCACAAGCTCGTTCATGTTTCTGGCTCGAAGCTCAAATTCATCTGAAGCGGTTTGAACTTGGGACTGAAGTATCGGCATAAGTAATCCTTGTTAACTGCGCGACTTATCGCGTTTCCATGAACAACTCGCGGCCAATCAGCATACGGCGGATTTCAGAGGTGCCTGCACCGATCTCGTAGAGCTTCGCGTCGCGCAAAAGACGCCCCGTTTCGTAGTCATTGATATAGCCGTTTCCGCCAAGAATCTGGATTGCATCAAGCGCCATCTGAGTTGCTTTTTCAGCGCAATACAGAATAACGCCTGCTGCGTCCTTGCGCGTTGCTTCACCCCGATCAGCTGCTTGTGCTACCGCATAAAGATAGGCGCGACATGCGTTCATGGTGGTGTACATGTCGGCTACTTTTCCTTGTATTAATTGGAACTCTCCGATCGCCTGTCCGAACTGTTTGCGTTCATGAATGTAGGGCACAACATTATCCATGCATGAGAACATGATGCCGGTTGGCCCACCGCTCAAAACGATGCGCTCGTAGTCCAGCCCGCTCATGAGAACCTGAACGCCCTTGTTCTCAACACCAAGAACGTTCTCTACCGGCACTTCGACGTTGTCGAACACCAATTCGCATGTATTCGATCCGCGCATACCGAGCTTGTCCAGTTTTGGCGAACGCGAAAAACCCTTCCAATCTCGCTCAACAATAAACGCTGTAATGCCATGTGCATTTTTTTCCGGTTCTGTCTTGGCGTAGATCACATAGGTATTCGCATCAGGGCCATTGGTGATCCACATTTTTGTACCGTTAAGCACGTAGTGGTCACCCTTTAGCTCTGCACGAAGCTTCATGCTCACTACGTCGCTTCCAGCATTCGGTTCGCTCATTGCGAGTGCGCCAATGTGTTCTCCCGAACATAGCTTCGGAAGATATTTTTTCCTTTGCTCGTCGTTGCCATTTCTGAAGATCTGGTTCACGCAAAGGTTTGAGTGCGCACCATAGCTCAGACCAATCGATGCGCTTCCGCGGCTGATCTCCTCCATCGCGACTGTGTGCGCGAGATAGCCCACGCCCGATCCGCCAAACTCTTCGGAAATGGTCATGCCAAGAAGACCCATATCACCAAGCTTACGCCAAAGATGGTTAGGGAATTCGTTGCTAGCGTCCGTTTGGGCGGCTATCGGCTTGATCTCTGACGCAACAAATGAGGCCACCTGATCGCGCAGCATGTCGACCGTCTCGCCGAGGTTGAAGTTAAGGTTCTGCATTGAAGCGATGCTCATGGCTTACTCCTGGGATGTTCAATGTTTGTCTTTATTGTTTGGTTTCTAAGGCATGCAATGCCTCAAGGCAGCGGTCTTCCGCCCCGATCAATTCGTTTTCCATTGCGCGTATGTCAATTAACTGCTGCGCAAGTGCATCGCGTCTTTCGCGAATTTTCCTCAACAGACTTTGTAGCTGTTCGGCATTGTTTCCGTCAGGCGAGTACATGTCGATGAGCTCTTTAGACTCGGCAAGGGACAGTCCTAAACGTTTTCCTCGAAGAATTAACTTCAGGCGAACACGATCAGACTCGTTATAGATTCGATTCTGACCTTCACGCTGAGGGTGCAAGAGACCCTCAGACTCATAAAAACGCATGGTGCGCGTTGTGATGTCAAATTCACTGGATAGCTCTGAGATAGAGTAGGTTTTCTTAACGGTCATCAGCTAAATTGCAACTGCTTTTCAAACATGCTGCGAAGTATGTATTGACGTTAACGTTAACGTCAAGCGCTATAGGGTCGGTTTATTCTTTTTCTTTTACTTCACGCTCTAGAAGCAGGATGCCCTGGCGGCGCAGCATATCGTTCCACTGCTCCATAACACCTGCATTCCCGATACGTTTCGCGGACTCGCGTTCAAAGCGATTGAGCCACAAGCCGAGTCCGTTAAAGCTGTATACGGGCTCAAGGTCAGGGCGCTTACTGGCAGGGAGTATCTCTGGATTAATGTTGTCGAGAATAAGGGGTTCAGCGTCCGGGTTCGGGTAGTAAGCGAGAACCATGTGCGCCTGATTCAGTTCCAGCGCCTTGACGTAGGAAATCTGAAGTTTGTCCTCATCAAAGCCAGCGTGAATCAGGGTGTAAAACTTCGCGATCGCATAGTCCTCGCAATCTCCCGCATTCTTTGCAAGTAGCTCGACTGGTGTTGCCCAGTAGTCTTCGCTACCCCACAAATCATCATCGTTAATAAAGCGAGCCTGATTAAAAAAATCGTTGACCAGTGCAAGTTGCTGCTCCTCAAGCTCTGGTCGATAGTCGCGTTTGAGATTAAAAGCCATTTCTTGCCATTGTAAGAGGCGTTCTACGGCAGCGTTGCCAAACTTCTTTTCAACCACATCCAATAGCTTGCTATTGAACTCAAAAGCCTGAATGCTCAGTGAGCTGAAGCAAAATAGAACGCCAAGCAAGAGCAATGAGCGTAATGACCAACGAGAGCCGCAGTATTGGCGTTTAGTCGATTGAGGTTGTTGAGCTCGAGGTAAAGCTGCGATCACTGCTGCCGGAGCCTGGACCGAAGAGCGCTTAATTTGTCGCGAATGCTTTGCTTTTGTTCGCTAGTCATATTCGAAACGCCCTCAGGTATCTTGATCGGATAAGCTGGGTTTTGTGCGGTATTTTGATTAACTGGTGCAATATTTACGGCTGTTTCGGTGTTTGTCACGCTGGAAAGCAGTCGCGTTGAGCTGTCAGTGTCGGAGAAAAAAAGAGTCTCCAGTTTCCCTGAGCGGCTAAGAATAACTCGGTCCTTGTGAACAGAGTGCAGGCTTGCATTGCCCGGCAGGGTGTCACCGATGCGATAACTTTCTGTTGCTCTGTCCGGTCCTTCAATTAACGCGGTCGCGCTTTTCTGGTTTTCGGTTGCAGAGACGCCAGTTAGCGTGAGGCGTAAATTCGTCTTCGGGAGCTCTTGTATATCCGGCTCATCTTCAATGACTTCGTTGAAATTGCCGAACAGGGAGAAGCTTGCGATATTCTTATTGCCCGCCTCGCCAGAAGGCTTGGCAGTAGTTGCTGGCGTGTTGTTTGGATTTGTCGGAGAAGCGGATGGGTTTGTATTTCGATCGGGAGAGGTGATCGCGTTATAGATTGGGTAAAGCTGCATCGCAGTCAGACCGATGCTCGCCAGCACAATGGCTAACGCAACCAGCAAAGGTATTCGCTTTTGCAGCATTTAACTCACCCTGAAACAAAAATACTAGCCTAAGCCAGCGGAACTATACATGCTGTTCAATGTATCACAACATGCATAATTTCGAGCTTAACAGGCTGTTAAGTTTTGAAGTTGTTAATCAGTGCTTCAAGGTTCTCGGTGCTGTTTATCAGCTGCTCACTAGCGGTGAGCGCATCATCAGCACGGGCTTGGGATTGAGCACCGAGATCGGAGATTTCGCTAGCGTTTTTCTGAATGTTCTCTGTCATCATTGATTGCTCTTCAGCGGCGCCGGCGATTTGTTGGCTCATATCAACGATACTGACAACGCTTTCAACGATTTGCTCCAACGCCTGGCTGACCTCAGAGCTATGCGAAACGGTTTCTTCTGTTGAACTATGACTGCGATTCATGGATTCAACGGCAAGGGCAACTCCTTTGTGGAGTTTGTCGACCATCTTGTCGATGTCTTCGGTTGATTTCTGAGTACGTTGGGATAGGGTGCGAACTTCGTCTGCTACTACTGCGAAACCGCGTCCCTGTTCGCCCGCGCGAGCGGCTTCGATTGCGGCGTTTAGTGCTAGCAAGTTGGTTTGCTCTGCGATTGCCTTGATCTCGACCAATGCATTCGTGATTTCTCGGCTATCTTCGGAAACCTGATTTATATGCTCTACGGATGCCTTGATTTCGTCTGCCAGACGATGGATTGAGTTTACAGTCTCGGCAACAATCGTTCTGCCGACCTGCGCTCTGCCTTCTGCCTGATTTGCTGCATCCGATGTCTGCGCGGTGTTTTGAGCTACTTCGCCAACTGCAGCCACCATCTGGGCCATTGCGTTCGAAATCTCATCCGTTTCCGCCTTCTGCTTATGAAAAGTGTCCCGTGTAGCGGTCGACAGTTCGTTGAGTTTATTTGCGTCAGCAGACAGGGCTTTACTCATGTAACGTGCTGTCTCGATAAGCTGTTTGACCTGCATCGTCATATCATTGAACGAGAAGGTGAGAGCGCCGAGCTCATCGGATGTCTTTTTC
>DAITOW010000060.1:0-11659 GCA_036833965.1 Oleiphilaceae bacterium | reverse complement strand
TGGCTTTGATCGCTTGCTGGTGAAGTTCTGGGATCAGTTGCTCTCGGGTGAAGAACAGCAGTTCGATTTTCTTGCCATCACGCGGGGCTCGACTATCGAGTTTGCTCTGAGCATGGTTGGACAGACAGACGAGAGAGTGAGATTCAGGATTGAGCCCAGTTCCTGGATTATCTCTTTGCTACTGGATCCGATTTTTCTGGAATATGATCGGGAGTCGAGGCTTTTGATGCGTTATGAGGGCTTGACGAACATCGCGCTCAGTGAGGGTTCCGACAATGTTGTTGCTGTGATTGAGTACCAGTACGAAGAGGGCTCTGAGGTTCTGGCTTTGCGAGGTGACAACACCAACGACAGTACCTTGACCGTAAGATAGCAAAGGCAATAGTTACGGGGAAGGAGGGGGAGTGATGATGCTTGTTCTGAAAATTGTTGCCGTACTTTATGTCATAAGCGGTCTGTGGTGCCTGTTTCAGCCCGAGACGGCAGCGATGTATGTCGGATATGAGACAAGGTCTGCCGTAGCAACTGCAGAATTTTTTACGGTCTATGGGGGCATCCAGCTAGGTTTGGGGCTAGCAATGTTGCTTGGGGCCCGGAAAGAGCGCTACCAGGAGGCGACCTTGTTTTTGGCGATGGTTTTTTCAGTCACTTTAGTCGTAGCGCGTGTCATTAGCTTCATGCTCTATCCAAACGCTCTGGATCATGTTGGTGCCTGGTTCATGGCAGAGCTGGAAGGTGTGATTGCTATTGCTCTGGCTATTGCCTTTTACCGATGCGTCCGCCGCGAACACAGCTTACGTAGTTCGATGATTTAGACCGTGAGCCCTTTTCAAGGGCTCAGTTGCCGTTACAGGCTGTTAAGCAAGGTCAACTCCGAGGGATGCGGAGCCAGATATTTGCAGTTATTGACGAAGGGCTTCGGGTGCCGCCGAAAATGATGGCGGAAGAGCACGATTGGCACGATCAAGGGAACAAGTCCCTCTCGATATTGCATGATGGTTTCTACCAATTCGGCCTTGTCTTCCTTATCGATATCGTTCTTAAGAAAGCCCTGCAAGTGTTGAAGAACGTTGACGTGATTGCGTCGGGTCGCGCGGATTTTGAGGATGCGCATCATCTCAACAAAATAACATTCCGCTAGCGACTCTACCTTGGTTTTATCGCCGTTACCTAGCATGTTGCCAAGGGCACGCGTTCGTTCCTGGTCGTGGCTGAGCAAGGCATATTTATAGGCGGAGTGAAAGTCGGTCAGTGCTTTCATGCTCAGGCCATTTTCGACCAGGTCTAACCAGTCCCTGTGCGCATAAACGCGTTTGATAAAATTCTCTCGAAGCACCGGGTCGCCCAAGCGTCCCTCCTCTTCGATTGGGAGATTTGGGAAATTACGCATCAGTACTTCGGCGTAGAGGCCAGCGCCAGCGCGTTCCGGCATGTTCTTTTTGTAGACTTTTACGCGCTCCATGCCGCAGCTTGGCGAGTCCTTTTTCAGGATGTAACCACATAATTCCTTGTGCCAGTGCGCCTGTTTCTCGGCATTATCACGCAAGCGTTCTGTGACATCATGGCCTTCGGTTTTTGTGCCGACAGCGCGAATGCCGTCGTCGGCTTCGACAAGTCGGATGGTCTCACGTGGTGTTCCAAGGCCGATTGCCATTTCGGGGCAAAAAGGCCGGAAGGTAAAATATTCACCCAAGGTTTTGGTGATGTAAGAGTGGTGTTTGTGGCCGGTATCGTAGCGAACCTGTTCACCAAGGAGGCAACTGCTAATTCCAATCAGGATGCGTTCCTTGTCGGGGAAGGCATCGGCTGTATGTTGTGTGACGGAAGATGGACTGCTTGCTTCGCTGCTCATTGAGTATGCTCCTTAATTGCGATATCAGATGCCGACTATCAGGAATCGGATATCAGGTGTCTGTTGCTACCAACAGGGTACGTCGTCCAAGTCTCTGCCAGATTGCTCATCTGATTCAAACACTGCAACAAGTCTAGACACTCTCCTGAGAAGTGGTAGTCAAACCTCGTTTGTTCTTCCACCATGCGCTGCAATTTGCACCCAGTACCAGAAGTGATGGTGTGAGCAAGAGTGTCAATACTGTTGCGAAACCAAGTCCGCCTGCGATGGCACTGGATAACTGTCGCCACCATTGGGTGGAGGGCGCGCCGAAACTAACCTCGCGACCAATGAAGTCAATATTCATCGCCAACACCATCGGGATCAGGCCAAGGACTGTGGTGCCGGCTGTCAGTAGTACAGGTCGGAGACGAATCTCACCTGTCGCAAGCGCTGCTTCAAATGGAGGATACCCGTCTTTCAGATAGGCGTTGTAGGTATCGATCAAGACGATATTGTTATTCACCACGATACCCGCCAGCGCAATGATCCCCAAGCCAACCATAACCACCCCAAAGGGCTGTGCGGTGATCAGCAAGCCGAGCAGTACCCCAAAGGTAGAGAAGACAATCGCACTCAATACCAGGAAGCTTTGATAAAAACTGTTGAATTGAATCACCAGAATTAACAGCATCAGGAAGATTGCCAATATGAAGGCGGTGAGCAAAAACGTCATTGTTTCCTGTTGGTCTTGCTGCTCACCTTTCAGTTTCAGGCGAACGTCGGGCTTGAAGGTCTCTCCTTCGACCGCTGCAAAAAGTTCCTGAATCTTGTCGGTAGGCAGCAAGCCTTCTTCGACATCAGATTGCAAAGTAATTGAGCGTTTGCTGTCGGCGCGTTTGATGGTGCCGGTTTTTGGTGATGCCTCGAGTGAAATGAAGTTGCCAAGCGGCACCATGCCGACGCTGGTTTGAATACGAAAGCCTTGCAGTGATTCCAGTGTGCGCTTGTCATTCGGGAAACGAATGTTAATGTCGACCTCTTCGTCGGTATCGTCTGGTCGATACTCTGCGACCTTTACGCCGTTGGTGAGCAGTTGAATCGCTGTGCCGATGAGCACAATATCAGCACCCGCACGCGCGGCATCTTCGCGGTTTACCTCTACTTGCCACTCAATGCCCGGCAGGGCACGGTCGTCTTCTATATCCTTGAAACCGCCAAGTTTTGTCATGTGTGCGCGAAGCGTTTCAATAGTTTCATTAATGTGCTCGGGATAGATTGCCGAAACCTGAATTTGAATCGGCTTGCCACCGGAAGGCCCGTTTTCGGCTTTACGAAATTCCAGTTTTACCCCGGGAATGTCTTTGGTCATTTCTGCCATTTCGGCCAGAATGATGCTGGCTGGTCTGCGCTTATCCCAATCGATGAACTGAAAATCTACGGTGCCGATGACGTCTTCGGTCAATCTTCCTCCTGGCTGGTTGAATGAGCGGGCATAAACGGATTCAAGTTCCGGCATGCCGTAAAAGTACTGTTCAACCTCGCGCAGGATGGCGTCTTTTTCAAAGACGGATAAGTCACCGCGGGCGTGAACCAGTACCTTTGCACTATCAGGTTCAACGTCGGGGAAAAACTCAACGCCTTTGCTAAAGGTGCCATAGGCCATCATGATCAGCACCACAATCAGGATGTTGCCAGCGAGAGTCAGGCCCGGACGTTTAAGTAGCGAGCGGAGCATGCGCGAATAGGCTCTGGTAAACGCGGTCTCCGGGTGTTCCGTCTCTTTAGTAGCCTTGCTGCCTCCAAGACCCGCTCCAAGTACAGGAAGGAAAATCAGCGCGACAACAAGAGATGCGGTCAGACAAATGATGACAGTGATCGGCAGGAACTTCATGAACTCGCCAACCACGCCCGGCCATGCAATCAGTGGAACGAAAACTGCCAGCGTGGTTGCGGTTGAAGCAATGATAGGCCAGGCCATGCGTCTTGACGCTTTCGAGAAAGCCCGCGCAGGGCTGAGTCCGGCTTCCTGATTTCGTGAGGCAAGCTCGGTGACAACAATCGCTCCGTCAACCAGCATGCCCACAACCAGAATCAGGCTGAACAGCACGACGATGTTCAGGGTCAGTCCCATGGCATTGATGATCAGGATACTGCTCAAAAAGGAAGCCGGGATGGCGATGCCAACCAGAATGGACGATCGCACACCGAGTGCACCAACAATGACGATCATCACCATGATGATGGCACTAATGACGTTGTTCTGCAGGTCCTGCAACATGTTGATAATGTCTTTCGACTTATCGAAGATAATGTTGTGTTCCAGTGATTCCGGCCAATACTGTTCCTTCTCGGCAACGATGGACTTGATGTCATCAATGACTTGAATAATGTTGGCGCCCAGGCGCTTTTTTACTTCCAGTGTAAGCGCCGGTTCGCCGTTAACCCGGGCGAAGCCGCTGGGATCCTTGAAGGTCCGGCGGACAGTAGCGACGTCCCGAAACGCCACGACCGTGTCGTTTTCGATTTTGATGGGCATCGACATGATGTCATCGAGATTCTCGATAATGCCCGAAACCTTGAGGGTTTGTCGGCCTGAGCCGTTATCGATAGCGCCGGCAGCGACCAGACGGTTGTTTCTTGAGACGATGGACAGAACACTTTCGAAGTTGATGCCATAGGTTTCGAGAATCAGCGGATCGACGACGACTTCTAACAGCTCCTCTCGATCGCCACCAATGTCGACTTCCAGAACGCCGGGCAGGGCTTCGATGTCATCTCGAAGATCGCGGGCGATGGCAAGCAGGTTACGCTCGGGAAGCGGGCCGCCAAGGCTCATGCTCATCACCGGGAACAGTGCAACGTTGATTTCGTTTACGGTCGGCTCATCACTACCTTCAGGCAATTTCGATTTCGCGCGGTCGACTTTTTCTCTTACATCCTGCAGGGCTGCATCACCATCAAAGCCGGCATCAAACTCCAGCGTGACGGAAGCATGACCCTCGCTTGCAACCGCGCTCATCTCTTTGATGCCTTCGATCGATTTGAGTTCTTTTTCCATGGGGCGAACGAGCAGACGCTCCGCGTCCTCAGGGGAGATGCCTTCGTAGCCCATCGATACATAGATGTATGGGATAGGAATGTCCGGCTCGGACTCCTTTGGGATGGAGTTGTAGGATTGAATACCTGCGATCAGCAAAAAGAACAGGATGAGCAGGGCGGCGCGTCTTCGACGAATTGCCCAATCAACAATATTGGGTTTGTGGTCTGCAGAGGAGCTGGTTGCGCTAAGATCTGTTTTGGCGATCATGCATCGTCCTCAATGCTGACCTCGACCGTTTGCCCCTCTGCCACGAATGCTTGCCCTACAACGATCAGACGTATTTGTGCGGGTAGGCCGGAAAGCCAGACGCCATCGCTATCATTCTTTATGATTTCGACCGGATAGCGAACAACGGTGTTCTTGTCGTCGACGGCATTAACAAAGATGCTGCCATCCGCAGCGAGAGAAAGAACAGACGATGAGACCTTGTGTGCTTGCAGTTCGCCCAGGTTCAAGCCGACTGAGGCGCTTTGCCCAAGACGCATGTTACCCTCGGGTTTTGCGATGGCTTCTACGCGGAAAGTGCGTGTTGCCTGATCGGCGTAGCTGGAGATATAGGTGAGCGTGCCTTCGATTCTGGTGCCATCAAGCAGTTCTGCAGCCAGAGTCTGTCCCTCTTGCAGCTTTGAAATATGCTGCTGCGGTACGCGAGCAACAATTTTTACCTGCGTATCATCAATAAGCTCCAGTATCGGGTCGCCTGACGAGACATAATCGCCCAACTCCACATGGCGTTCGTTGACGATACCGGAGAACGGCGCCCGGATATTTGTCTGGCTCAACTCGACCTTGATGCGTTTGACCGATGCTCTTGCTGCCGCGACATTGGCGACGGCCTGTTCCAGTTGGTTACCTGAAATCAGCCGTTTGGTTTTTAGTTGGTTTGCCCCTTCAAGTTCGGCTTCTCGTAACTTGAGTTCTGC
Source organism: Oleiphilaceae bacterium (assembly GCA_036833965.1). Lineage (GTDB taxonomy): Bacteria > Pseudomonadota > Gammaproteobacteria > Pseudomonadales > Oleiphilaceae > PZPK01. The sequence goes on along the minus strand of DAITOW010000060.1, from coordinate 5,802 downwards.
CTGCGCCTGATCGAGTCGGGCTTGTCGGTCATCGGTGGCAATTTTTACCAAAGGAGTGCCGGCATCAACGCGTGTTCCGTTTTCAACCTGCAGCGATGCAATCTTGCCATGCGTTTCCGCTTTGACTGTGATGGTTCGTGCCGGATTGATTGCCCCTTGCAGGGTAATGCTGTCTGTAACAGGCACAGCCTGCATGTCCCTGACGATTACTTTGAATGCGGAACTCTGTTTCGGATTTTCGGCGGGGTTTTCAGTCTGGCTTGAGTTTACCTGGTTGTTAACAGGATCTACCTTGCTTTGGTCTCCGGCTCCCAGGTTGCCGGAGAGCACCCAGACGATAACGATGATGGAAAGGATGACAGCAATAACAACAGAGCGATTCATTGGCTACTCGAGGTAAGAATTATGTAATGACTTAACGTTATATTTGCGCGTGTTTTGAGATAGTGCTCTAGTCTGACTTAAATGCACTATCAATCCAATTGGTCTTTATGGCTTTTGATGTTAACTTTGTGGCCAAATTCGAATAAACGAGACCCCCGTGGCAAATCATCTCGCACACATTCACATTGAAAATTTACGCTTGCGCACCTTTATCGGTTTCAATCCGGATGAGTTGGAAAAGAAACAGGATGTGGTGATCAATCTTGAACTTGATTATCCTGCCGACCTTGCCTGTGCGAGTGATGAGGCTGAGGATGCCCTCAACTACAAAACAATCACCAAGGCGGTGATTCGTCTGGTCGAGGAAGGGCGCTTCAAGCTATTGGAGAAGCTTTGCTCTGATGTTCTTGATCTGGTGCTTTCTCATCCCGAAGTCGTATCAGCCAGGGTAAAAGTTGAAAAGCCACACGCGTTGCGTTTCGCTGATTCAGTATCGATTACGCTTCGGGCCACGAATGACTAAGCGGATATTTTTTAAATCAGTTAATGCATTACTAGTGTTAAAAATGAACGCCATACGCCTTACCTTTTTATTTGTTTTTAGTTTTCTGCTTTCTGCATGTTCAACCACCACTTCCAACGTGCGGGATGTTATGGAAGAAGTGGATCGAAGTGAGTTGTCCTATATCCGGATGGCGATTACCGGCGATGTGATACAAACAGCTTTGCAGGACAGTGAACGATTGTTTGAGCTGCATAGCACTCGTTCTGAGATTCTGGATTTAATTCGCACGGTTGCCCGTTATTATGGATTCACCCTTGTCGATGAAAGTGAAGCCGATTTTATTCTGGATATTCAGCAGGCAGTTCCGGATGGCGGGGCTTGTGTGCATGGCGTGGAATCGGTCCGCGACGGTTTTACATATTCCACCTCCGTCATTACTTTTGGCATTGTGCCAGCGAAGGCGGCGCACTGTATTGTCGTGACTGCAGAGCTGTATCAAGGCTATAAGGATGAGACGACCATTATTGGCGAGTTCATTTCCAATCGTGGCTGGGTGCGTATTTATGCCGGTGTCGGTGAGCTCGATAATTATAGGAAAACGGTTAAGAAACGGGACGAGATCCGTGCGATCGAAGCCTCCGCAGCAGGCCTTTTAAATCTTTTGATTGAAGAAGGTGCATTTAAATAGTTATTTGCCCACAGCTTCTCTAAATCTTCTACTAAACTATTGGTTTACTCTGCCAGATATTGGCGAATACCTGAGTATTTAGCTAATATAGATTGCTATTTTCTCGCCGCCGGGAGTGACGACCAAAAGTTGTCCTGAGTCCGGTTTCTGGCAATTTCTACCGATACCATTTGGGGAAGACATGTCTAATAAAATTATTTATACGAAGACAGATGAAGCACCGGCACTCGCTACCTACTCGCTATTACCGATAGTGAATGCCTTTACCTCGGCTGCAGAGGTAAGCGTCGAAGAGAGTGATATTTCTCTTGCTGCGCGAATGCTTGCAGCGTTTCCGGAATTTCTTAAAGAGGAACAGCGTGTTCCTGATGCTTTGAGTGACTTGGGCGAGCTAACGCTTCAGCCTGATGCAAATATCATCAAACTTCCCAACATTAGCGCTTCAATTCCTCAGTTAAAAGCGGCCATCAAAGAGCTTAACAGCCAGGGTTATGACCTTCCAGCGTATCCTGATGAGCCAAAAAGCGATGAAGAGAAAGATATACAGTCGCGCTATGCCAAAATACTCGGCAGTGCTGTGAATCCGGTCCTTCGTGAAGGAAACTCGGATCGGAGAGCGCCTCAGGCGGTCAAGGCGTATGCACGCAAGCACCCGCACGAGATGGGCAAGTGGAGCCAGGCATCCCGTACTCACGTTGCACACATGTGGGATCATGACTTTTACCACAACGAAAAGTCGATGATCGTTGATAAGGCATGTACGGTTCGTATCGAACTTGAAACAAAAGACGGCAACAAGAAGAACCTGAAAGAAGGTCTTGATCTTCTTGATGGTGAAGTGATTGACGGCATGTTTATGAGCGTCAAGGCACTAAGAAAATTCTTTGAAGAAGAAATGGAAGGCGCCAAGCGCGCGAACATTCTTTTCTCTTTGCATGTGAAAGCGACCATGATGAAAGTGTCGCACCCGATTGTATTCGGCCATGCAGTGACCGTTTACTTTAAGGATGTGTTTGAAAAGCACGCCGAGACCTTTGAAAAATTGGGTGTTAATCCGAATAACGGTCTTAGTAACGTGCACCAGAAAATTAAGGAACTCCCTTATTCCCAGCGTTCCGAGATCGAGGAAGATATCCGCCGTTGTTACGAAAATCGCCCTGAACTTGCGATGGTTGATTCGGACAAGGGTATTTCAAACCTGCATGTGCCCAGTGATGTCATCGTTGATGCGTCGATGCCTGCGATGATTCGTATTGGCGGTAAAATGTGGGGTACGGACGGTAAGCTGAAAGACACCAAGGCGGTGATTCCGGAAAGCACCTATGCAACGATCTACCAGGAGATTATCAACTTCTGTAAGCATCACGATAATTTCAATCCCGTTACCATGGGAACAGTGCCCAACGTAGGCTTGATGGCTCAAAAGGCCGAAGAATACGGTTCGCATGACAAGACCTTCGAGCTTGAAGAAGACGGTACCATTCGCGTGATTGATGATGCGGGAAATGTGTTGATGTCCCATGAGGTTGAGAAGGGCGATATCTGGCGTATGTGTCAGACCAAAGACCTTCCGATTCAGGATTGGGTGAAGCTTGCAGTCACTCGTGCACGCGCCAGTGGCATGCCAGCAGTATTTTGGCTTGATCCCGAGCGTCCTCATGATGCATCCATGATTTCCAAAGTGGAAACCTATTTGAAGGATCATGACACGGAAGGATTGGACATTCGTATTCTTGCTCCGGACCAGGCTATTCGATTAACGATGGAGCGTTTGATTCGCGGTCAGGATACAATTTCGGTAACCGGTAACGTGTTGCGCGATTATCTTACCGATCTGTTCCCGATTCTTGAGTTGGGTACCAGCGCGAAAATGTTGTCTATCGTGCCGTTGATGGCCGGTGGCGGCCTGTTTGAAACAGGCGCTGGTGGTTCTGCGCCGAAGCATGTCCAGCAATTCAATGAAGAAAACCATTTACGCTGGGACTCGCTCGGTGAGTTTCTTGCTCTGGCGGTTTCTCTTGAAGATATGGGTGAGAAAACGGGCAATCCTCACGCGAAAATCCTCGCGAAAACGCTCGATAAGGCAACAGAGGTTTTCCTGGATGAAAACAAATCGCCATCGCGTAAAGTCGGTGAGATTGACAACCGTGGCAGCCATTTTTATCTGGCGCTGTATTGGGCAGAAGCGCTGGCTGCGCAGGATGAAGATGCAGAGTTGAAAGCGAAGTTTACTGCGCTTGCAAAAGAGTTGCGCGAAAACGAGACGAAGATCATTGAGGAAATGCTGACCCTGCAAGGGCAGCCGATCGATATAGGTGGGTACTACCATCCGGATTTGACTCGCGTTACCGCAGCAATGCGACCAAGCGCAACCTTGAACAGGATTATTGATTCGTTTAAGTAGTGAGCTAAAGAAGTCGTTATAAAAACGACTTCGATTGAGAAGGCCAGTTGAGATCGTTGATCGGTCTGTCTGGCCTTTTTTTATGACTATTCTACAACATCTTCTCGTTCAACAATTTATCCTCCCTCCAGTCTGGCAATCAAGTGACTGATTTTCCCGTTTGTCGGGCAGGCTATGCCGCTTTCTTTGCCCAGGCTCACGACCATTCCGTTCAGAAATTCAATCTCGGTCTTTCTCCCGGCTTTGATGTCTTCCCACATGGATGATCTTGCCAAGGGGTCGATTTCGAGCATTTGTTTGGCGATCCGTTTGAACAAGAAGTTCGGCAGGGACAGCAAAGCGGGAAGCAGTCTGGGGGGAATAGGCGCGGAGATCTTGAGTTCTTGATTGCACACTTTGCAGACGGCGAGATATTCGCGCATCGCCCTGGCAAGCACTAACCTGAGTTGTCGATCTTCAAGTTGCTGCTTTAGAGGGACGCCAGATAGCGCATTAAGCGCATTGTTCAGATTGAGTAATAGCTTACCGAAAACGATGGGCTGGATATCCTCATACAACTCCAGTTCTTTGTTTCTCTGGCGAAAAGCGTGTTGTAGTTTTTCTGTCAGCCTGGTGTTTTGTAACTGGAGAGTGCCCTCCGTTCCCTTGTGAAATGTCAGAGAATCTTCTTCCTCCAGCATCACGACATTAAATGGAGTGATACCAGAGAAACAATGCTTTAGAGCGTTTAAGGCCGAATGCATTGTGTATGCATTCAGACCGTTTTGCAGAAAGTGCAGTTCGCAGCCCGAATTAGCGAGTCGCACCAAATCTTCAATGGCACTTTCGAGGTGGTGGCATTTGAGGGTCACGAAACAAAGATCAAAGTTCGTTTCCTGCAAGTCAGGAAGTTCGGTGAACATAAGCGGCAGCGTTGCTGCTCCTTTAGTGCCTGTATAGTCACTAAAGCGCAAGGCCTCGCTTTTGGTGATTGCTTCGGCAACACGAGCCCGGCATACAAGACTCGTGTCCAGCCCGGAATCAAGGCATTCAGCGGCAATAAAGCAACCAGTCGAGCCTGCACCGTAAATAAGTATTCGCATGCGTAATCTTTTGATGATTTGGAGGTGGCTCATGTTACATCGTGGTGCGTGCTGAGCAAAATTTGTGCGTTATTCCTTCTAAAAAACCATGGGTCTTTTTGCTTTAAAAGAGCATAAGCTATTGAAAAATAGAGCTTTAGCATGGTTTTGCTGTTTTTGGCAGGCTAGTTGCAAAGTCTATAGTGACGCGTTGGGATGTACTTTGGTTCAAAGATGCCAATCACTTCCCGGCTCATCTGATTCATCAATGTCTGGGCAGATACTGGCGCCAAGCCAGTTGCCAAAGGAGAAGCTGAAATGAAAAGAGTTCAAGGCGGAAAGTTGTTCGAATTGGAAGGTTCTGCAGAGCAAGAGAGCTTTGGAGCACTTAAAGAGTATTTTGAGTCGATGTACTTCGCCAACTAGGGAGATGGTTTTTGTCGGGCGCCATTCATAAAGCCCGAACAAGACTTAACTGAATTGAGTAGAAAAGAATAACTACCAAAAGGAGAGTAACACTCTTCGTAAACCAAACAATAAAGTGTGAGTAGTCCGACGATTTTCGAGTCTTTTTTTAGGCAAAGAGTTACAAGGAAAACTTGTCATGGACGATTATAGCGGCCCGGGGACTGGCCGCTTTTTTTTGTCCTTTTGTTGCCGGAGTTTTGTATATCCGGCGCTTGTTGACTATAAGTTTTAGCTAACTCGAAAAGAGGATTTCTGCTTTGAACTTACGCGCCAAATTTCTATTACTGGGTTG